>CAVOCO010000306.1:0-2535 GCA_963694215.1 Phycisphaerae bacterium | reverse complement strand
GAGTGCTCGGCGCGCTCCTTCTGATCTGCGAGCAGTTCCTGCTCAAGGCGGAGGTCTTCGTCAGCATCAACTCCTCGCCGCCGGGTACCAGCAAGCGGGCGATTGGTTACTTCTCCATCAACAACCCTGCACAGAATCTCCGGGCTCGAAGCCACAATGATTGCTTCAGGAGACTGCATGTAGATCATGTACGGGCTCGGGTTCACAACCCGCAATGCTCGGTAGACATCGAATGGATCTGCTTGGCTCGTCCGCTCAAATCGCTGTGATGGGACAACCTGAAAGATGTCTCCAGCCTTGATGTACTCCACGCATTTCGAAACCGATGCTTCAAATTCCGCTTGAGTCGTCCGTGGAATTCCTGGCAATCCAGTCGATTGCTGCGCAGAGAGTTCAACGCGGCCCGCCGGAAGCGTGACCGAGTCTTCGGCGAGCAATTCAAGAACGCAATCAATTTTTAGCTGAGCCTCGGCCCACGCCTCATCAACTGGCCTCTCTGCCATTTCCTGCCAATATGTAACCGAAAGTGTCTTATCAACATGATCAAAAACCACAACCGTATCGAAGAGTCCAAAGTGCATATCGGGAAGCGATCGGTCATCGTTTGGTGCCCCACTCTCAGGAACGGCATCAGGTTCAATCCACCGCACAGAGTCGTACCCGAGCCATCCTGCCCACCCACCACGGAAGACGCCATCTGGCCCAGGTGCAATGCGAAGCATTTTGGTAATCGCGGCAATCTCAGACAGTGGATCGACGCACTGTGTGACTTCTTCAGAACCAGACCGAGCATCAGCTACCGTCACTTCGCGCCTGCGTGCTGTCACTTGCATGATCGGCCGGGCTGCGAGAATGCTGTGACGGCCAACTGTTCCCCCGACCTCAACCGACTCGAGCAAAAAGCTTGTGTCCATTCGGCCGTCACCTGCTACCAGGCGTCGATAGGCCAACACAGGCGTGAGATGATCGCTCAACACCCGCCTTGTCACGGGGACCACATCAAACTGCTGAGCATTCGCGACGAAGGCCTTTGGAGGTGCTTTAGACATCTTGAGCAGTGTACCCCGACTGCCCTATCATCCCTGATATGGAACCTGCTGTGACAACCGCCCCGCTTATTGAGATCCGCAACCTGCACCGCACATATTGCAGGCCAGACGGAACCGTGCTCGTTGCTGCCCTACGTGGCATCAATCTTACGATTCCCCATGGGCAGTATGTCTGCATCATGGGGCAAAGTGGTTCGGGCAAGAGCACGCTGATGAACATCATTGGCTGCCTTGACCGCCCAACGGAAGGCAACTTCATGCTCGAAGGCGAAGACATCGCGACCATGAAAGATTCTGCCTTAAGTGCCATCAGAGGGCGGCGTATTGGATTCATCTTTCAATCGTTCAATCTCATCCCCGAGCTTACAGTTCTGGAGAATGTCGAAGTGCCGCTTTTCTATCGCGGCGTCCCCCGAGCAGAACGCCATGCCAGAGCAAGCGCCGTAATCGAGCGTGTAGGACTCACTGATCGCCTTGGCCACCGCCCGAACCAGCTCTCTGGTGGCCAGCAACAACGCGTTGCCATTGCACGCGCGCTCATCGGAAATCCTTCACTGCTCTTAGCAGACGAGCCGACTGGCAATCTCGACACAACCACCAGCGAACGGATTCTCAAACTGCTCGATGAGCTTCATGACGAGGGCCGGACGATCATGATGATCACTCATGATGATGCGATGGCCGAACGATGCGAGCGCGTTGTTCGACTATGTGATGGCGAGATTGAATCAGATACTGCGCCCAATCCGCGTGCATCGACCCTCTTATGACTGACACATCCGTTCGCATACTCGGCATCGACCCCGGCCTTCGCTTTACTGGCTATGGCTGCATCGATTCGACTGCAGGCGGCCAATCCAACACAGTCGTCGAGGCAGGCGTGATTCGCATCCCGCAGAAGCGACCACTTCCAGAACGGCTTGCCTACCTCCACCGGGAACTCATTAGCTTGATGCAAGAAGTTTCACCCGACCTTGTCATGATTGAGCAAGTCTTTGTCCATCGCGACCGCGCACAAACTGCGATGCAGATGGGCCATGCTCGTGGCGTCATGCTGCTTGCAGCAGAACAACAACATATTGAAATCGACGATCTCTCACCGGCCGAAATCAAACGCGCCGTCACCGGAAACGGCCGCGCCAGCAAGGAACAAGTCCAGCACGCAGTCGCGACGCTCCTGAATCTCAGCGGGCCCCCAGATCAAGCCGACGCCGCCGACGCGCTTGCCATCGCCCTGGCAGCAGCAGCGAGACGACCGGCCTAAAACGGCCTGTCCTGATCTTCTGAACTGCAGTTCGCCTACCCTCGCGGCAAAAATGCGCTGCCCCCTATAACAGCAAACCAGCGCACAACAAGGCCCTCGCCGAAGCGAGGGCCTTGAAGAAGTAAGAATCACAGGTCAGATCAGACACTCATCCAGGGCAGCTGCCCCACGCACTAATCAACATAAGAAGGTCGTCGGCGTTGGTGGTTCCGTCGCCATTGA
>CAVOCO010000305.1:0-2544 GCA_963694215.1 Phycisphaerae bacterium | reverse complement strand
GCGATGTCACGCCGTGGCTGAGCGTGCCTGCAGCGATTGCTGCAGTTGAGCATCGGTGGGGTTGGCCTACGCTGCGTGTGTGGCAACAGAAAATGGCCAGTGCGGCCGGGCAGCAGATGGCTGCAGCATTCGGGACCGAAACGAGTGATGGCAGTGGCGGCGACATGACTGGGGCGCTGGTGTCGGTCCGGTTGCCTGAGATGGCGTGTGAGCAGTATGGCGATCGTTTTGCATTCCGAGATGAGATCGCCCTGCGGCACCGAGTTGAGATTGCAATTGACGATTCGTCTGGGTGTTGGTGGGCCAGAATGTCGTTTGGCGCGTGGAACCGGAAGGAAGATGTAGACCGGGCTATTGACGCGGTGCGGGAGTGCATAGATTCGCCGCGAAAGTAGGCGATCAGCTGATTAGGAGATAGTTCCTTGCCCGCTACGTGAACGCCATTGAGGCATGCGGGGGCGGATGCATTTGGCTTTCTTGCCCGCTGTCTTATTGTCCGACGCGGGCCACGATCAGGTCTTGGACTGCCGCCTTGCGGCGGGCTGCTGCGGCTTCCGCGCGGGAGGTGAAAGCGCCGACTTGTACGAGCCACCAGGTGCCGCCAGAGTCGGTGCGGGTGCGGACTGTGATTGGTGCAAGACCTGAACGCCGGAATGTCTGCTGCAACTTTGTCGCATGCGAGTTGGCAGCGGAACGTGTTCGGTAGGCTCCTGCTTGCAGCGCAAAGGGATGGTCTGCCGGGGCAGCAATGCCGCCGCTTGTACGCAGGCGCGTACGCCATCTATCGGCGGCAAATGTATTTCCGGCAACCTGGGCCGCGGCCAAAGCTCGCACGCCTGCTTGTCGTTGATCCGACCCACTCAGCAGCGACCAGGCCCGTTCGTATCGTCGAAGGGCTTCGGCGTACTCATCTGACTGTGTGGCAAGCTGCCCGAGCATGGCTTCGGATCCGCCTGCGACCTGCGCGTTTTTCGAGCGAGTGGCCGCTTTGAAGAAAGTGGCAGCTTGTTCGTAGTCGCCAGTTCGGAATTCAGCTAGGCCGCCGTACCACGCGGCTATAGCGGCCTGCGGAGCATGCTGTTGGACCATGAGCTGGGCGGTCCGGCTTGCCGCGCCGTCAAGGCGTTCTTCGTACAGACGTTCAACACGCGAGAGATTCGCTGCAGGTGGCTTGGCTTGGCAGGCTGTCATCAGAAGGGCCGCGAGCAACAAGAGGGATCGTGTCATGGGCAAAGCGTACAAGAGAGGGGCTGTGGCTGATAGTCTGCACGTCAATGCAAGTTCTTGAACCCATCCTTCGCAATTGGATCCGACACCCGTTTCGGGTGTGGGTGGAAGATGACTTTCGCAAATGGCGTGGCATCACAATGTGGGCGGCCTCGCGGCACTTGGCCCGGGCGATTGAAGATCGATCGACTCGCCCTGCTATTGGCGTTCTTTTGCCAACGGGTGGCGCATTCCCTGTCGCCCTTGCCGCGACGTGGATGCTTGGGCGGACAATTGTCCCGCTGAACTATTTGCTTTCTAAGGAAGAAATCGCGTGGATCATCGAGCACGCTGAACTTGATCTTGTGGTCACAGCAAGTGGAATGCTTGAGAAGTTCGGTCCGCTGCCTGAGTCGGTGCAGACGATTGAGATCGATAAGCAGCAGTTCAAAGGTCTGCCGCCCCTGTTTCGGCCGATGAAACGGGCCGACGACCATGTGGCGGTCATGTTGTACACATCAGGCACTTCTGGCCGGCCAAAGGGCGTGCAGTTGACAGTAGGCAACATTGCTACAAATGTCGATCAATGTGTTCGCTGGGTCAATTTCACAAATCGGGATTGTTTCCTCGGCGTGCTCCCACAGTTTCATAGCTTTGGCTTCACAGTGACGACGCTGCTGCCCATGATGCTTGGTTGCCCCGTGGTGTACACCGCCCGCTTCCAAGTTTCGCGGGTGCTTGAGTTGTTGCGTCGCCGCCGCCCCACTGCGTTGATGGCGATTCCGTCAATGTTCAATGCGATTCTGCATTCCAAAGATGCGACAGCCGAAGATCTTGCATCCCTTAAATACATCGTCTCGGGCGGCGAACCATTGCCCGACGCTGTCTACGACGGATTTGTAGAGCGATTCGACATTCGGATTTGCGAGGGATATGGGTTGACCGAAACGGCACCCGTGACCAACTGGGCGCGGCCGCATGAGGAACGTCGAGGCGTGGTTGGCCGTCCGCTCGATGGTATCGAGGAAGTCATCATCGATCCTAATACTGGCGAGCGGCTTGGTGCCAATTGCGACGGCGAAATTCGCATTCGTGGCGGCAATGTCATGGCTGGGTATTTCAAGGACGCCGAGGCTACAGAAGCTGCATTTGACGACGAAGGTTTTTTCCGAACAGGTGATATGGGGCGGCTCTGCGATGAGGGGTTCTTGTCCATCACGGGACGTATCAAGGAAATGCTCATCATTGGTGGCGAGAATGTCTTTCCGCGTGAGATCGAAGACGTCATCCGGAAGCATCCTGCAGTTCTTGATGCTGCAGTCATTGGTGTACCCGACC
>CAVOCO010000304.1:0-2552 GCA_963694215.1 Phycisphaerae bacterium | reverse complement strand
GCAAACGAGATTTAATATCTGGATTAATGGGATCTTGAGCAGTCATATCCATCAATTCTACGAATGATGCGGAATCTCACACAATTGAATTGAGGAATTTGGGAAGTGATTTGCTATAGTTATGGCTCACTAGCAGTTAATACCCCAAACTCATCAGGAGATGAACTCACATGAAGATACTCGCACTTACCGCAACAATCGGCGTCGCCGCAATGCTCGCCGGCTGCAACAAGACCACAACTACTGCTGCCCCTGGCGTCATTGACACGCCAGGTTGCTGTTCTAGCAGTGGCGACTCCGCCGCCTGCAATACCAAAAAGGCCGCTAGCTGCCAAACAAAGGCCGCATGCTGCTCGAGCAAGATGACCAAGATGACCAAGTGATCGCTGAGGTCAACTTGATCTCACACTGATCCTTTCACAGGGCCCGAAGCACCTCGCTTCGGGCCCTGTGCTCGTACACAGCGGGCCCGCGGGCTTTATGATTCGACCTATGACCGAACTCCTCCTTAAGGGTGGTCGAATCATTGACCCAATGACCGATCACGACAGCACCGGCGACCTCCTAATTCGCGATGGAGTCATCGTTGCCATTTCTAAAAAACAGCTCACGGGCACCGGTGAGTCAATTGACTGCGAGGGCTGCATTATCAGCCCCGGACTCATTGATATTCACGTTCACTTTCGTGACCCAGACGAGAGCGGGCACCACGAAGAAACCATAGCCACCGGAAGCGCTGCTGCGGCCGCTGGGGGGTTTACCACCGTGTGCTGCATGCCCAATACGACGCCTGCGATTGATTCGTGCACTGTTGTAGATGCCATCAGACAACGCGCTGCAGCCGCAGCTCAGGCCCGCGTCTTTGCCGTCGCCTGCGGCACCATTGGACGCCGCGGCGAAACGCTTGCGCCGATTCTTGACCTTGTAGAAGCTGGCGCCATTGCGATCTCGGATGATGGAGACGGCATTGCTGACAGCGGCATGATGCGGCGTATCCTGAGCCTTGTTGCCGCTGCTGATTCAGTATTCATGCAGCACTGCCAAGATCCAACATTGACACGAGGCGCCGCGATGAATGCGGGACCACTTGCTACAAGACTCGGGCTCGGCGGATGGCCCCGCGAAGCCGAAGAGCTCATGCTGCGAAGGGATCTTGTACTGAATCGTTCGATCGGAGCTCGCTACCACGCCCAGCACCTGAGTGTGACTGAAAGTGTGACCGCCCTACGCGAAGCCCGCGAGGCAGGTCAACCGGCGACCGGAGAAGCATCGCCTCATCACCTCTTGCTGAGCGAAGACGCGTGCGACAACTGGAATACAGTGGCAAAGGTCAACCCCCCACTTCGCACATCAGCCGATATTGAGGCGATCAAGGCTGGCATTGCCGAGGGCACCATCACGGTGCTCGCAACGGATCACGCCCCGCATCCAGCTGCATCCAAGGACACTGATTTTGCCTCCGCCGCCTTCGGCATGGTCGGTCTGGAATGCGCTCTTCCGTTGTACTGCGAAGCCCTGATTCACGACGGCGTGCTCGATTGGCCCGCCATGATCGGAATGATGACCTGCGAGCCAGCCGCCGTTGCAGGTCTTGACCAACTCGGCCTCGGCCGACTTGAAGTGGGCGGCCCTGCTGATGTCACCATCATTGACCCCGATGCCACCTGGACCATTGATCCGAGCCAATTCCGCTCCGCGGGCCGGAACTGCCCCTTTGCGGGGCGAATGGCCACCGGACGAGCACTCGCCACCATTGTGGATGGTCGAATCACCGCTGGTGCTATTGAAGGACGTACCTTGGTTCGTTAGACTGGTGGGCCTGAGCCTATTTGGCATGTGCCGCAGGCTGTTCTGGTCGGTTCGTCCTGTGCGGGACGTGCCACCACTCGATTCACTTGCTCGCCTCGGCGAGCACCCCTCGAAGCGTCCCTCGGACGATCGGTCCTGCATCAGCAGGAGCCCGCACACCGGCTCGTCGGCGACGCTGTACAGAAAGGTTTGTTGCAATGTCAGACACACTTGTCAAGGACCTGCTCGACGCAGGCATTCACTTCGGCCAGCGACGCAGCAACTGGGACCCCCGCATGAAGCCCTATATCTGGGGTCAGCGGAACCGAATTCACATTATTGATATTCGTCAGACCGTACGCGGTTTGCTGCTTGCCAAGAAGTACATCACTAAGACAGTTGCAAGCGGCAAAGATGTCGTCTTCGTCGGCACCAAGCGACAAGCCAAGGGCTCGGTCGAAGAATTTGCAACTGGCGTTGGTATGCCGTGGGTCACAGAACGTTGGCTCGGTGGCACACTCACCAACTTCCGCACAATTCGCGAACGACTCAAACGACTCGAAGTGCTCGAGAAATTGGTCGAGTCGGGCGAAATCAACAGCTACTCCAAGAAGATGACCTCGCAACTCATGCGTGAGAAGCAAAAAATCACCCGCAACCTTCAAGGCATCCGTGAGATGAATAAGTTGCCTGGAGCAGTCATCGTAATCGACACCAAGCGTGAAACCAACGCCTTGCGTGAAGCCCGCACCCTTCGCATTCCC
>CAVOCO010000303.1:0-2557 GCA_963694215.1 Phycisphaerae bacterium | reverse complement strand
GTGCATATCGGCCCTGATTGTGCGATGAGTGAACTGGGTTTCTAGGACAGAGATCTCAAGAAATAACCTGAGGTCTTGGTAGTCTGCTCACATGATGCATCAATTCATCTTGGCCGCAGCTATGCTCGGCGGGGCAGCGTCCGCACCCGCGCCGGATCTGCCGCCTAACGTCGTCATCATCTTTGTAGATGACATGGGATGGGGCGATCTTCCATCGCAAGGGGCAACCGGATGGAGCATGCCAAATCTTGCAGCAATGGAGCGAGCCGGAAGTCGGTTCACGCATTTTTCGGTGGCCCAGCCGGTATGTTCGGCATCTCGGGCGGCGCTGCTTACGGGGTGTTATCCAAATCGACTTGGCATTCACGGTGCGCTTGGGCCAAGCAATACGCATGGCCTTCATCCCGATGAAACAACCCTTGCCGAACTGGCTAAGTCTCGTGGGTACGCAACTGCCATCTTTGGGAAGTGGCATCTTGGTCATCAGCCGGAGTTTCTTCCGACCAAGCATGGGTTTGATGAGTTCTTTGGTATTCCGTACTCCAATGACATGTGGCCCGGTCACCCGGAATCTCCCAAAGCATGGCCACCTTTGCCGCTGATTGAGAACGACGTCACGATCGATGTCATTGAGACGCTTGAAGATCAAGGCACGCTGACGCGACGCATTACCGAACATGCGGTGGACTTCATCGAACGAAAGAAAGACGATCCATTCTTCTTGTATGTTCCGCACCCGCAGCCACACGTTCCGCTCGCTCACGATCCTCGATTTGCTGGCACAAGTACGCACGGAATGTATGGCGATGTGATGCATGAGTTGGACTGGAGTGTTGGCGCTATTCTCGATGCCCTAGATGAGGCGGGCGTAGCCGATCGCACCATCGTGATATTTGCAAGCGACAACGGGCCGTGGCTCTCGTATGGCGATCACGCCGGTGGAACCGGAGGTCTTCGCGAGGGGAAAGGCACGACATTTGAAGGCGGCATTCGTGTTCCGTGCATCGTGCGGTGGCCGGGCCATGTGCCTGCTGGCCGCGTGAGTAGCACCCCGTGGCGGAGTATCGATGTGTACCCGACAATTGCCAGAGTGCTTGGCGTGTGTGATGCGAGCACTGTGGACGGAGTTGATGCGACCGAGATTCTGGCAGGCAAGCAGCGTGAGTCATCCGAACCAACGCTGTACTACTACCGCACGAATGAGCTACAGGCAATTGGGATGGGGCGATGGAAGTTGCACCTTCCGCATGGCTACCGTTCTCTAGAGGGACGCGCTGCAGGGTCAGGAGGCAAGCCGGCAGCCTATCAATATGGGGTGCGGCAAGGTCTAGCCCTCTTTGATTTGGATGCCGATCCCACTGAGTCGACTGATGTCAAGGCGCAATATCCAGAAGTGATGCAAGAGCTGCTTGGCATAGTGGAGTCGGCGCGACTCGACTTAGGAGATGCGTTGGCAGAACAGCCAGGAAGTGGACGCCGAGAACCGGGCCGGGCGCAGCAACCGATGTGATTCGCCATGTTTGCGGTCCTCGCTGTATTCGAGTTACACCGTGACTCGATATCCTTGCTGGACTTTGGAAGTCAACGACACACAAGACAATTCAGGGCATAACCAGGCTGGCCTTGGTGTGCTGATGGCAATCGGCGGATTCGGCTGGTGGGCCACTGTTACGCCGCTGTACTACTGGGCCCTCGATGATGTGCCACTTGGCGAGCTGCTTGCGTGGCGGGTGATCTCCGGTCTTCCAGCGTTGTGGATTCTTCTCTGGTCGACTCGCCGGCTGCCCGAGTGGTGGGGGGCGCTCCGTGACAAGCGGGTCCTTGGTGTCTTGGCGCTCTCGGCAGTACTTATTGCGATCAACTGGGCAGTGTTCATGTGGGCGGTACTGGATAACCGTCTCAGTGAGGCCAGTTTGGGGTACTACATCAACCCGTTGTTCTCAGTGGCGCTCGGCATGGTTTTTCTTGGCGAGCGAATGCGGGCCGTGCAGTGGATCGCCGTCACGCTTGCGATTGTTGGTGTTGCTGTACTTGCGTGGCGTCTTGGCGGCATACCGTGGATATCGTTGACGTTGGCTGGTTCGTTTGGTCTCTATGGATTTACGCGCAAGCTGGTTCGAGCTGCCGCAGCGCCAGGCTTAGCAGTTGAGATGTTGCTTCTGCTTCCATTCATGATCGTGCTGCTGTACATGGATCACGTTGAGCATGGCAACGCCGTGCTGGCCGGCCCGTGGTGGGTGTCAATATTTCTCCTGCTCGGTGGCTTCGTCACGATTGTTCCGCTGGTCTTGTTTGCAGGATGTACCAAGCGACTTCGACTTGCGACAGTTGGGCTTATGCAATACATCGCTCCGACCGGTCAGCTACTCATGGCTGTATTCTTGTTCGGCGAGGAGTTTGGAATCGAGCGGATTATCGCATTCGCGTTCATTTGGGCAGCGGTGATTACGTATTCGATAGATTCAGTTCGCCATGCGCGTGGGAGAAACACGCCGCGCATCAATGTGCCTGGAGAAGCTTGAAAGCACATTGCGGATTAGGAATCCAGTTCTCGCTT
>CAVOCO010000302.1:0-2559 GCA_963694215.1 Phycisphaerae bacterium | reverse complement strand
AGCCATGTCTATGTATCCCTATTGTCCGGGTACCCGCTGTCCCCACACGGGCAGCCAGATGGTGCCTCAAGGCACCCGGTTCTGTGTTCCCCGCAGCATTTCTCCGCTGCGGGGCATATTCCTCATGCCCCCTTAGGAAGGTCCGATAGGGAGCGTGTGCCTACTCTCGAAACTTAGAAGAATCGAGTCCTTCGATACAATCGAACCAACAAAGACCTCGCTTAACTGCAAGAATCCACTGTCAACACAAGAGTTTAAAAATCCACCCCACATGGCCTGCATTGGCCGGACAAACCCACCCACACAACGAAGAAGCACCGTGACTGACGACCTGACTACCCTGCTCCGCCGCTGGCCGTATCGCCCAGATGAGTTCACCTCTCGTGAAACGACGGCTGATGATGGACGCCCAATTCTCCAGATCCGAGTCGAACTGGGCATCTTGCAGCTCGAGATGGACGGCAGGCCAGATGGACAGCATCCCGGTGGCAAGGCGACGGTGCTTGCTGGCATCGCGATGCCGCTCACCGTGGAATCAGCCCGGGCTCTTCGCGATGAAGTCACCCAGTTTGAATACCGAGCGCAGGCGCTGCTCTTTCTTGGTCAGCACGCGGCTGCAGCCCGGGACGGGGACCACATGCTGCAGTGCTCACGGCTTCTGCATACACACGCTCCCGCCGAATTAGATCCAGCAGCATCGTTAGCCCCACTGCTTCGCAGCATCATGATTCGAGCTCGAGCATCGGCCGAAGTGGCCATGGCGACATCCCGCACTGATCTTGCCAAGCTCGCCCTAGAAACGGGTCTCTCAGAATTACGAGATGTACTGCCGCCAGATCAATTCGATCAGTGCAATGAAGTTCATCTGCTCCAGGGCATGCACGATTTCTTGATTCCTCGCCTGCCATCATCACAACGAGCCGATCTTCGGGACCGCATTCAAGAAGCGATCGCAGCAGAGAACTATGAGCTCGCCGCCATTTTGCGGGACGAACTCAGGCTGATGTAAGAGCGGTCATTGGCCGCCACTTGGCGATCCGACCAATGGATCAATGGCCCGCAGCCGAGCGAGCCTCGCATCGAGTCGCCTAGGGTCCGCCCCGGCTCTTCGCAGCACGCCAAGTAATCGCGTCTGCGCAAGCCGCCACCGCGCAGGATCGTCGGCTCGTGGCAAGGCAGCGATGCGCCGGTAGCCTCGGGCTACATCCGCAAGAACCGCCCGGTCATCACTCTCTCGGAGACATTCGCACCGGCCCAAGACAGCCGGCAAGAGTGCCGAGTCAGCGTCGAGGGCGGCGTCATACCACGCGACGGCCCAATCACACTGCCCTCCACGCCGAAACGCCTCGGCTATTTGAGTCAATGTTGCTGGCGAACCTGCAGGGTGTGGCGCACGAATCGCATCAAGAATGCACGCAAGCGCCCGAGGACGCGCTGGACGATTGGCATCAGCAGCTGATGCTCGCCCGGCCCACGCAACCGCCTTGACCACCAAGTCAGCATGTTGGGACTGGGGGTCTGCGCGAGAGAGGCGCAGCGCGGCATCGACATTGTGACACTCGCCGCCAAGCGCCGCCATACGAAGGTCGAGAAATGCCAGCTCACTGGCCTGCAGCCAATCGATGGCTGCGTCTGTTTCGCGTAGTCGCCGCGCTGCCTCAAGATCGCCCACGTCAATGGTGTATTCAATCATTGCCGCAGCCAAGGATGCGGCAATTGGCATTGCCATGGCGGCACGACGCTGGTCAATTCGCTGCGAAGCCGCCGCAACTGCAGCTCGGCGGGCTGCATCGAGTCGCTCGTTATCACCGTCAGACCAGCGACCAATTCGATTCTTTCTATCACAAAGCAGCACGCCAATGTCGCGCAGCGCACGCAGGTGCTCTGCCCCGGCTGGCGCAATAGCCGCCAGACGTATCAGCGCGGCTTCGACATCGCCTTCACGCGCATCAAACGCGCTGAGCGATCGGAGCCACGCGGACCGCATCGTGCCGTTGGATGCCGCTTGCTCCACAATCAGCCGCGCCTGATCACTGTCTCGCCCATCAGTTCTATTAAGCACCTGAATGCCGTCATGTCCAGCTTCGTCCCAGTAGCCAGCTGCGTCGCTTCCCCCGAGCAACGCTACTGCTCGCCACGCCCGCATCGCTGCGGCGGCATGACCACGACGTCGAAGCGACCGCGCGTGCGCAACCCCGATCATGTGCGTGTCGGCATCGACACCGGCTCGCTCAGCGAGGGTATCCATCCATCGACCGGCCGCACCCTCATCGCTGGCAACCCGCACCACCCCAATGATGGCCGCGGGATCAAGTGTGGCCACCATCTCGTCGCTCAGTACTGTGTCATGGCCCAGACTCGCTGCCATGGATACCGCAAGTTCACCATGCCGGGGGGCGGGTAGACCAGTACGAGCAAATGCGTTTCGCACTGGTCCAATCCACGCCAGGGCCGATGCAGAGTCGGGCGCTGCTCGAATAATCGCCTCGCCAAGTATCGCCACCTGCCATTCATCGCTTGCTCCGATCAGCACAGCAGTCAGAGACTCCAACGCACCGC
>CAVOCO010000301.1:0-2584 GCA_963694215.1 Phycisphaerae bacterium | reverse complement strand
GGCGGGCAGTCACGAGGGCAATCTCGGTCGTCATGGGAATATTGGCCTTGGCGGCCGCTACCAGCAGGGGGTTGGACCACGGCCGCGGGATGGCAGGATTCACAACGATCAGGTCCGCGGCCAGAAAGTCTTTTTCATCGTGCCGGCCCAGAACGAGCCGGCAGGCATGCTGGTCGATCGCATCAAGAGAGTGCTCAAGATGGCCGGCATCTCGCAGATCAGTCACTGTGACGACGGCATCTTGCCTGAGCAGCCACGAGACGCATCCCACGCCGCCACCGAAGGCACCGAGTCCCATTATCAGCACGCGTTGGCCTGCGAGTGTCATCACACGGCGATGGTACGTACCATTCGCATCACATGAAGACTGACCCTGACTCTACGTTCGTCTCTCCCGCACCAATCACGCCGCCGCAGACGTCGGCGATGGCGATCATTGCCGTTGTGCTGGCCCTCTTGCCGCTCTGTGTCCCGCTGAATCTGATCGGCACGGTGCTTGGATTTATGGCCAATCGGCGCATCACTGCTGCTGGTGGTCGGCTCCGGGGTCGTGGGGCTGCCCGCGCCGCGCTGTGGGGCGGACTGATCATGACGGTGCTCGGCTGGTGGGTCTGGTCGGAGATCGGGCAGTGGACGCAGCGAGCAATCGAACAATCGGCCTCTGAGACAACGACTGCCTTTCTGCAAGAGGTGTCCGATGGGCGATCACAAGCGGCGTTTGCGCGATGGTCACCCAATGCTCAGCCACCCACTGATGCGCAGGTAGACGCTCTGGCCAAGGCAGTGGCTCGCCTGGGAACGGTCAAGAGTGTTGGAATTGTGTCCATGCAGCCGCTGCCTGTTACAGATATGTGGCAGCCGGTGTGGTCGGCCTGGTTGGTTATTATGATTGACGATGCAAAATACGATGGCTCAGCTCAGTATGAATTACGGCCACAAGCGGGCAGTATCACGCCCCATCCGATGATTCAGCAATTTACACTTGATGCGCCAGATGGAAAAATCTCATTGCCCGAACCAGCTGCGGAGCCTTCGCCTTGACAGATAAGGCTACTGCAATGCCAATACCGCCAAGGCGCTTGAGCGCGTGGTCTGTGGTCGCGATGGTGCTTGCGATTGGCATGTGCCCATTCGTGACCGCAGCTGCGATCCCGGCAGGCTTGTGGGCGTTGCGTGATATCTCGCGTAATGGCCGGTACGGTCGGCGGCTGGCAATTGTCGCAATTGTGCTTGCGGTGATCGTGACGCCAATCACGACGTTTGGCGCTATCTGGTGGACCAGTTCTGTGCGAAATCCGATGATGTCTGGGCCAGCTCAGATCATTGCAGCTGGGCAACGCGGCGATGTGGCCGGATTCCTTGTCGCGACGGGGGGAGAGGCATCAGAGGTGCCAGCGCGGGCGTTCCTGAAAGCATTGACACAGAAATGGGGCATCTTGCGTTCAACCCGGCAAAGTACGTCGCCCAGCGCTGACGCTTCGCCCGATGGCAGTGAAGGAGCCGCCGGATGGTGGTTCTGGATACCGTATGAGGCAATGTTTGAACAGGCGGCCGTTCCAATGCGTGCGAGATTTCTTATGAGCATTCCCAAGCGAGGATGGGTGATGGCTTTTGATCGCTTTGAATTTGATGTTAAAGATGGTGCCACGATGCACTGGCCGCCGAAGGACAGCACGCCATGAGTAGCACCGATGTCGTTATTTCAATGAAGAATGTGACCAAGAAGTTTGGTACGCAAACCGTTCTTAATGGCGTCAACATCGATGTACACCGCGGCGAGACGGTTGTCATCATGGGCGGATCAGGCTGCGGAAAGTCAACGACGCTACGCATCATGATTGGCTCACTTGTTCCCAATGAGGGTAGCGTCGAAGTTCTTGGGACGGACCTTGCCACCGCGGATGAAAGCAGTATCAACAGCGTGCGAAAGAGATTTGGCATCTTGTTTCAGTCTGGCGCCTTGTTCAACTCAATGACGGTGGCTGAGAACGTATCGTTGCTTCTCGAAGAGCACACCGATCTGGACGCCTCCATCATTGAGATGATGGTGAAGATCAAGTTGGAACTTGTCGATCTTCGAGATGCGGCCGAAAAATACCCCGCTCAAATCAGCGGTGGCATGAAGAAGCGTGCTGGTCTTGCCCGCGCCCTCGCACTTGATCCTGAAATTTTGTTCTATGACGAACCAAGCGCCGGTCTTGACCCAGTGACATCCGCTTCGATCGATCAATTGATGATCGATCTGACAAAGCGACTTGGCGTGGCAAGCGTGGTCGTGACCCACGAGATGGATTCAGCCTTTGCGATTGCTGATCGCATGGTGATGCTGCATCAAGGTCGCGTGCTGATGAATGCCCCGCGGGAAGAGTTTGAAGAAATACGTGATTGGCCCCACGAGCGACTCGCTGAGCTCGATGAGACTCGTCAGTTGATTCGGCAGTTCCTGCGTGGTGAGCCGGAAGGGCCGATGACCGAGCACCGCCTCAATGGCGAGAACTCCTATGCGGCAGATCTGCTTGGTGTTGATAATAGTAAATTGACAGGTGGCCGCTCGCTGCAATCGACTCGATCTAGCGGTGCTGGA
>CAVOCO010000300.1:0-2587 GCA_963694215.1 Phycisphaerae bacterium | reverse complement strand
CCGATGATGGTTCACTTATCGTGACATGCGAAGGTCCTCAAGGACGTGGAGTGCTGTCGATTGATCCCGATACGATGTTTATTCGCCATGCAGACGCATCGGTAAAGGATAAGAATGGCGTGGTAGGTCTGCAGTTTTCCGCTGAGTATGACACCAAGGTCGTGTCCGGGTCTTCTTCGCCTGGCCAGGTGATCGCAGTAGGCAATCGCGTTGTGGTCAATACCGTGGAAGGATTACAGGCGGCGCAGAAGACACGCATTCGCATTGATGATGGTGATGCCGCGCCTGATTTTACGCTGCCCTCAACGAGTGGCGGCGAGGTCAGCCTTGCGGCGTTGAGAGGCTCGGTCGTGGTGCTTGACTTTTGGGCTCGGTGGTGTGGCCCATGCCGCGCTGGGCTGCCGGATATCCAGCGCATCTATACCGCAACAGGCGAGAATGAAGACGGCGTATTGGTGTACGGCGTGAATGTTCAGGATGGCGGAAACATCAAGTCGATAACCAAGTTCTGGGCGCAAGAACCATTTGGGTTTCCAACACTTGTCGATACATCTGATGCGTTGTCGTTGGCGTGGGGACTTAATGGCATCCCCGTGACGTTTGTGATTGGACCTGACGGCCGCGTGCTTCGCCGGAAGGATGGCTGGTATCAAGATGGGTGGGGCGAACTCGTTGAACTTATTGAGCAGGCGAGCACGCGTGATTGATAATCACTTGCAGCAGGCCACGCCGGAGTTCCCAGGTGTTGCGTTTGCTTGGTGTGTTGATCATGATGCTGAATGAAATTCGGCGTCCGCCCATGCACTCCACATAACCGCCCAGCGTGTACACATTGTTGATGAATCCGCTCTTGACCCGTACCGTGGTGCCCTTGCTGTCGATGCTACTTAGTCGCTTCTTGACCTTGCCCTGATTGTGCTGAGAGAGCGATTTGATAAACAGATTCTCATTCGGGACTGCTGGATCGAAGCTGCACAGCCAGCCGGTCATCGTTCGGGCCGAGACTCGGTTGTGAGTACTCATGCCGGAACCATCCGCTACACGCAGTCCATCTGCTGACCCCGCGCGTTGTTCGACAAGACCCGTCACAATTCGGCTGCCTGCTGTTCGCGTGCCGCTGCGATGCGTGGTGTGGTGCGCGATTCGCTTGAGCAATGCTTCGCCGAACATGTTCTCGCTCTCGTGGTTGCATCTTTGCAGTACATCTGCAAGAGCAGTTTGGATTGGTGGGGCCACGGGGGTTCCGCTTGCAGGTGGGTCTGCTTCAGTCGCGAGCCGAACAGCGCCGACTGAAACGCCGATGAGCCGCATACGATCTGCAAGGAGCATGCCGAACTGAAGTGGAGGATTGTCGATGGTGACTTCGACTGGAACCTGATTGGCAACCGGTACGTTGCCACTAAGCCGGATTGTGTTGCTGCCCTGATTACGCTGTGGGTTGATCTCAAGCCTATTCTTGCGGTTGACACGCTTGAGCGTATTCACAAGAGTGACGCCTGAGTAGGGTGGCTGCATGTCTTTGATCACAACTGTGTTGCCGGTGGGTTTGACTTTGATCTTGACCGTGTTGTGGTTGAAATTTACGCCGGCGACTTGCGCGCAGTAGGCGTTTCGGAGCTGCTCAGATGGCCATTCTGCTGGCGTCCAGTCACGGTCAAACACGCGGTCGTCGACAATGAGGGCGTCAACGTGCTGGATGCCTGCCTTGGCCACCGACGCGGCCCAGAGGTCAACAAGTCCTGTGGCAGTTAGTTTCTTCCCATCTGGAAGGGTCATGCGCGCAAGCAGCATGTCATCGCCAAGCGCAGGGTCGCCATCGCCGACAACGATCAGGTTCGGGCCGCTGTGAAGGAGCTGCGTAGAAAATCGAAAGTCAGCGCCAAGCACCAATGCCGCCGCGCCCGTTGTGAGCAGTTTTTGATTGCTCGCGGGGATCCGCGGCGTTGAGGCAGAGATGGCGGCGAGCAAATGCGGTGATCCACACTCACGCACGGCAACTGAGACGTGCCGCTGCGAGAACTTGGCCTTGGAAATGGTCGCTTCCAACTTGGCCTGCAGGCCGGCGAGGGCGGCGGCCGGAAGCAGGCTGAGCACAAGGACAATACTCAATGATGTATGGCAACGCAGTCTCATGATGAGGGGCATGCTAGTAGACACAGCTGCTTATTGGTTGGAGGTATGCGATTCTGTTTTTGAGCCGATCACGCGGGTACAATTGAGGGATGTCGCAGGATCAAGATCTCGGTCGAATCGATGAGCTTCGCACGCTGCTTGTGCAGGCGAATGCTGCTTATTACGACCAAGATGGCGGCGATTCGATCATGTCTGATCGAGACTTTGATGCACGTCTCTGCGAACTCCAACAACTTGAACGGGCCTATCCCGAAGTATGGTCAGCCGATTCGCCCACACGAGTGGTTGGTCACGGAAAGGTGGACTCATTTCAAACTGTTGAGCATGTGGTACCGATGCAGTCAGTCGACAACACGTACACGATTGGCGAAGTCCAATCGTGGTACGAGCGTGTGGCCGGTGATGGACCGGCGCCATTGTGCACGTGCGATCCGAAGATTGACGGCGTAGCAGT
>CAVOCO010000299.1:0-2594 GCA_963694215.1 Phycisphaerae bacterium | reverse complement strand
ATCGTATGGAATGGTTGCTAGTGCGGTAGGGGGCGATCTTTCGTCCGCAGATGTCGCCGTGTTGTGAAGGCCTCTTGTAGTATCAAGCGATGACCCGTTCCAATCACATGAGGCGCCGATCAACGTGGATTGCTGGCGGTTTTTTAGTGTTGATTGTGCTCGTCTCCATTGTGAGCTTGCCATGGACGCTAGGCCGCGGCGAATCCTCGTCCGCGCGGTTTGAAGCGGCCGACCCTGTGCACGCCCTAGAGGCACCAAGCTGGACGAGCGGTCGGAGCCTACTTGGCACCGATCGACTTGGACGTGATGTCACAGCACGACTTCTGCTTGGTGGTGGCATTTCACTTGTGGTTGGACTTGCTGCAGCGAGCACAGCCTTGCTGTTGGGAACAACCTGGGGACTCACCGCGGCCATTGCAGGCGGTCGAGTAGATGCCATCTTGATGCGTATTGTCGATGTCTTGTACGGACTGCCATCGATTCTGCTTGTTGTGCTCTTAGCAGTCGCCATGGACGGCTTTCGAGACCGAGTAGGTATTGGTGAAGGCGGCATATCGGGCATGCTGCTCGATCTTGCCACGCTCTGGATTGCGATTGGCGCGGTGAGCTGGCTGACGCTTGCCAGGGTGGTGCGAGGACAAGTGCTGAGTTTGCGGACCCGGCCGTTTATTGAGTCGGCTCGTGTTGTTGGGGTGCCGCTACAGCGGCTTGTGCGTCGCTACTACTTGCCATGGATTGCTGGACCAGTGGTGGCGTGTACAGCACTCATTGTGCCCATGGCCATGCTCTCAGAAGCCTTCTTGAGTTTCCTAGGCATTGGCGTTCAAGAGCCTCTGCCAAGCTGGGGCAATATGGCCGCTGCGGCGCTTTCTGAATTGAATCCAGTGCAGTCAAGATGGTGGCTTTTATTGTGGCCATGCCTCTTGATTGCCGCGACGTTGATTGCGCTCACAGTGCTTGGTGAGTCACTCCGGTTGGCTGTAGACCCTCGGCAGCGGGATGCCGCGGCATGACCTACCGACTTGATATTCGCGGGTTAAGAATTGAGACGAGGGACGGCAAGATGCTTGTCGACGGCATTGATCTGTGCCTTGAGGCGGGCGGCGTGGCGGCGCTTGTCGGTGAGTCGGGCAGCGGTAAGACCCTGACCGCGCTTGCCGTACTGGGCTTGCTTCCGGCAGCGGTTCGCCGCACCCAAGGTGAGATATGTATTGATGGCCGGGACGTCTGTTGCATGAGTGAATCTGAACGCAGAGCACTTCGTGGCCGCGATGTCAGCATGATCTTTCAGGAGCCAATGACCGCGCTTGATCCCGTCATGCGAATCGACAGGCAGATGCTCGAAGCGCGACGGCGAAGGCATGCTGCGCGTGGCCGAGCGGGGCAGGCCTGGTGCGTCGAGGCCCTTGCTACTGTTGGCTTGGATGATGCCCGTATCGCTCATGCTTTCCCGCATGAGCTGAGTGGCGGCATGCGGCAACGCGTGTTGATTGCGATAGGGCTTGCAGCTGAGCCAAATCTGATCTTGGCCGATGAGCCGACAACGGCGCTTGATGCGGTGAACCGGCGTGACATGCTTGAAATTCTTCGCGCGGCAGCCGATCGTGGTGCCGGCGTTCTCTTGATTACACATGATCTGATGTCAGCTCATGGGTGGGCCGATACGGTGGCCGTCATGGAACGTGGGAAGGTCGTGGAGGTAGGGGCAGCCCACGATGTTTTGGAACACCCTAAACACCCGTACACCAAGAATTTACTGGCCTGCGTTCCGCGGGCTAGACAATCTGGGCCGCTCGGCACACCAGTCTCCTGATCGCGCGGTGGTGGGCCTAGAATCTTCAATTCCTTGTTATTGGCCGAACTTGGGAATGGTTTTCGGACGTATGGCATTGTCAGCGTGTTCATACAAGACCAAGTACGAGGAGTTTCAGATGTCAGACCGCATCACATCCATTCCATGCAGCACCAAGCAACGTCGCCACCCAGCAGCGAGCACTGGACCGGTAGAGGCCATTTGGCGGGCTGCAGCGATCTTGCGGTGGCACGTACCTGTACTCGACGGCGATGACTCAGCGCTTCCGTACATCGCGCTCGAAGGCGATGAACCCGTAGCCTTAGTATTTACGACCCGCCGGCGATCTCGAGCAGCTATTGGCGGCTGGATTGGCGAAGTCTCGGACATGGATGTCCGATCTGTTGCGGTGAGCCGAAAGAAAGCACTGTCTGTTCTTGGACGGCTTCATGCCCGAGGACTTCAGTGGATTCGAATAGACCATGGCCCGAGCAGCATTCGCTTGCCACTAGAACCGCTCGTGGGCGCTATGCAGCGTCTGTGGGAGCAAGATGCCGCACTGACCCGGGACGAGTCCGCATGGGCGTGGCTTGAGCGTCAGGACCGCGTGCTCGTGCTTCGTGATCCGGCTGCGATTGATTTACCGCTTATTGAAATCTTGGATGAAACGCCGACGGTGCGGCTCTTTGTGGGCAAGCAGCGGATACTCGCTCAGGCGAGTCATCTTGCCTTGCGTAATGAGCAGCACACGCAAAATCTTGTGATGGAGCTCGATGGCGACTCATCCATCGACTGTCTTCGG
>CAVOCO010000298.1:0-2624 GCA_963694215.1 Phycisphaerae bacterium | reverse complement strand
CTGAATAGCACCCAAAGTGGGGGTGAACTCTTTATTGTTCGCAACTCATGGCCCAGACAAGGAGCAAATCTGACATGACTGACCATCCGCCTCTCCTGAGCGTGAAAGACATGCTTGCCGCCCGTGGCTGCTCGGTGGGCGATCGAGTTCGCCTCCAGGGCTGGATTCGGACCCGGCGAGACTCCAAGGCTGGCCTGTCCTTTCTTCAGGTCCATGATGGTTCCTGCTTTGATGCGGGTCAGGTCGTGGTACCTGGAGATCTGGAGAATTACGCTTCGGACGTGCAGCGGCTGACTACAGGCTGCTCCGTCGTGTGCACTGGCGTGCTGGCCGAATCACAGGGCAAGGGGCAATCCATTGAAATGCAAGCCGACCACATTGAACCTGTTGGTTGGGTTGAAGATCCTGATACGTATCCAGTGCCGGCCAAGCGACACACATTTGAGTATCTGCGTGAAGTTGCGCACCTTCGTGTCCGCACGAACACTTTTTCAGCCATTGCTCGCGTACGGAACTGCCTTGCGCAGGCTGTGCATCGGTACTTCCACGAGAACGGTTTCTTTTGGGTGCATACGCCAATCATCACAGGCAGCGACTGTGAAGGAGCTGGCGAGATGTTCCGCGTCTCGACGCTTGATTTGCAGAATATTCCCCTTACTGAAGACGGCGCAGTCGACTGCTCACAGGACTTCTTTGGGCGCGAAACAAATCTCACTGTGTCGGGGCAACTCAACGTAGAGGCATATTGTCTTGCTTTGAGTAAGGTGTATACGTTCGGGCCAACCTTTCGCGCCGAGAATTCGAACACTTCGCGTCATCTTGCGGAGTTCTGGATGATCGAGCCCGAAATCGCCTTTGCTGATCTCGCTGCCAATGCCGACCTTGCTGAAGATTTCTTGAAGTACATCTTCCGCGTCTTGCTTGATGAGTTGCCTGATGACATGGAGTTCTTCCGCGCACGAATCGACAAGACGTGTATCGATCGGCTTGAGAGCTTTGTGAAGTCACCCTTCGAGCGGATGGACTACACCGATGCGATTGCGTGCCTTGAGGCAGCCGTCGCCAAGGGACATAAATTTGAGTATCCGGTCTCGTGGGGGATTGATCTGCAAAGCGAACATGAGCGATGGCTCACCGAAGACCATGTGGGCCGGCCAGTTGTCGTGATGAATTATCCGCGAGATATCAAAGCTTTCTATATGCGGCAGAACGACGATGGACGCACTGTGGCAGCCATGGACGTTCTGGCCCCAGGTATTGGCGAAATCATCGGTGGGGCTCAGCGTGAAGAGCGGCTCGACGTGCTTGATGCTCGAATTGCCGAGATGGGACTCAATGGGGCGGACTATTGGTGGTACCGCGATCTGCGGAAATATGGCACGGTCCCCCATGCTGGATTTGGGCTTGGATTCGAGCGGACCATCGCTTATGCAACTGGAATGGCCAATCTGCGAGACGTGATTCCATTCCCCCGAACGCCGCGATCTGCCGCATTCTGATTTGGGGCCAATAGGCCACGAATTTCTCGGACCCACGGTGGCCCAATGCGCACATCGTGCGCGGATGCTCCGATAAACACATTTTTATGTTGATTGAAAACTCCTGGGTGCTTCCGGCTTGTCTTCACCGATGTGGCCCTTTGTCAGAGGGAATCATCGCGGCTTGTTTCCGCGTAACCAGACACGAACCCCGGACGCATGTTCGGACCAGCCCAAGGAGCTCTCCAGTGAATACTCAGGCGATGGTGGAACGCCTCTTCCCAATGCTCATTACAGGTGATCGCAATGGTGCTCGCAGCACCGTCCGCGACTGGATGAGCGAAGGGCTGGCCCCAGAAATATTGACGCAGGAGGTCTACTGGCCGCTGCTTGACATGGTGAATGATCTATTCCGACGTGATCAGTTAACCACGCTTGCTCATCACTACGCTACACGCTTGCTTCGCAGCCTCGTTGATCAGGCTCAGGCTTGCTACGAGCAGCAAGACCGAAAGGGCCGCACCATGATGCTGTTCTGTGGCGACACCGAAGCTGATGATCTTGCCGCTCAAATGGTGGCTGATCTTGCAGAGGCCGGCGGCTACACCGTGTCCTTCGGTGGTGGTGGCATCGCATACGACGAATTGCTCGCAGCTGTACATGAGTCGAGTCCCAACGTGCTGCTGATGTTCTCGTCTTCAGCATCGGACGCGCCCAATATCCGCCGCCTGATCGACACGATTCGCACGGTTGGCGCTTGCCCTAACACGCAGATTGCAGTTGGTGGTGGCGTATTTAATCGTGCTGATGGACTCGCCGAAGAAATCGGCGCTGATATCTGGTCTGACACACCAGCGGGCATGATTCACAATATGAATACCCAACCAGATCGACGGGCAACCGAAGATCAACGAACGGTAGGACAGGCCCGCTCCGCAGCCTGATTCCCCATACAGAGCCGCGTCCCATCGAGGCTCTTGTTTAGCACGCTCTCTTCTCTTCCGACGACTACGGCGACCCTTTAGGCTCGCCGTGGTCGCGTTTTCAAACGTGGCCACTTCAGTCCCGTACTATCTCTTGAAGTAGAAAGAGGAGTGTGATGATGTTCAAACTGCAAATCGTTCTTCCATTTTTGGTGGCAGCCGT
>CAVOCO010000297.1:0-2634 GCA_963694215.1 Phycisphaerae bacterium | reverse complement strand
ACGACGTCGAGCTGTTGATCGCGAATAATTTTGAGCGCCTTCTCAGGGCCCTGCTCTACATCGTTCCCGCCGTGCAATACGTTCCAGACCATGACACGCAGATCATCATCGGGTACCGGGCTTACGGGAGCGATTAAGACGACGACGCCAAGCAGCAGAGCAATCATGCCGACATTCCTTTCACAAAGGAAGCACGGTAACCGATCGTCACTTTCCAGCAGCTGCTGTCTTTTGATGCCGCGCAACCTGCTTGCGTTTGCTTTCATCAAGAATTCGCTTGCGAAGGCGGATTGCATCGGGCGTTATTTCAACGAGCTCGTCGTCTTGGATGTACTCAAGACCAGACTCAAGAGTGGTCTCGCGTGAGGCCTTCAGCACGACCGTCGCTTCTTTGTTGGCTTCACGGACGTTCGAGAAAGCCTTGCCCTTGACGATGTTGACGCCAAGATCACTGTCGCGGGCGTTCTCGCCGACGATCTGCCCGGCGTAGATCACATCCTGCGGTTCAACAAGCAGAATGCCACGCTGACTGAGATTGATCATTGAGTAGGTGGTTGCCTGACCGCCAGCCGTGGCGACCATCACGCCGTTTTGGCGCCGATAGGCGGTTGTGCGTTTGGGAGCATACTTCTGGAAGCAGTGATATATGACCGCCTGTCCGCCCGTGGCGGTCAGCATATGACTACGTAAACCGATCAGTCCACGAGCAGGAATTTCGCACTCGATGTGCATCCGATCGCCGCGCTGCTCAAGGCTCTGCACCTCGCCACCACGCACGCCAAGTAGTTCCATTGCCGGCCCAACATGGTCTTGATCGACATTGATAGTGAGCAATTCAATTGGCTCACATTGTACGCCGTCAATTTCCTTCTCAATAACCTGCGGTCGGCCTACGGTAAGTTCATACCCTTCACGCCGCATGTTCTCAAGCAGGATGCCAAGATGCAGCAGACCACGGCCCGATACTTTGAACTCATCGGCGGTAACGCCTGGCTCGACCCGCAATGCAAGGTTGCTGCGGAGTTCTCGCTTCAGTCGTTCATCAATCTGCCGACTCGTCACATACTTGCCACTTTGGCCAGCGTTGGGTGAGTCGTTGATTCGAAAGAGCATGTGTAGGGTTGGCTCATCGACAGCAATTCTTGCAATCGGATTTGGCTGTTCTGGACACGCGATGGTGTCGCCAATCTCAAAGTCACCAATGCCCTCTACAGCGCACAGGTCACCCACTGAAACAATCTCCGCTGGCGTCCGGCCAAGGTCTTTGAAACGGTACAGCTTCTGAGCCCGCGCCATGCGGTTCTTGTGCTCGTGGCAAACTGTCACTGCCTGCCCAGCTGTCAATACGCCAGCAAAGATGCGACCGATAGCAATTCGCCCCGCGTAGGGCGAGTAGTCTTGACTTGCAATCAACATTTGCAGTGGCACATCGGCATATCCCACCGGCGTGGGCAGGTAATCCATAATCATCTCAAGCAATGGCTGCATATCGCCTTCATGCACGCCCTCTTCGGTCGATGTCCACCCATCACGTCCTGAAGCATAAATCACAGGGAAGTCCAACCGATCGTCGCTCGCGCCGAGCGCTACCAACAAGTCAAACACCTCATTCAACACACTGTCAGGTCGTGCGTTGGGTCTATCACATTTATTGATGACCACAATGACCGGATGATCGAGCTCAAGTGCCTTGCCAAGGACAAAGCGAGTTTGTGGCATTGGGCCTTCAAACGCATCGACAAGCAACAACACACCATCGGCCATCTTAAGCACACGCTCAACCTCGCCGCCAAAGTCTGCGTGACCAGGCGTATCAATGATATTGATCCGGCATGTCTTGCCTGACAATTCACCTTCACTGGGCCGCCATGTGACCGCGCAGTTCTTGGACGTGATCGTGATGCCCCGCTCCTTCTCAAGTGGGTCGGAGTCCAGCACGCAGTCGGCCTCTGCGCGATTGAGGATCATTGATCCACAATACGCAAGTAGCGAGTCAACAAGAGTGGTCTTGCCATGATCGACATGCGCGATAATGGCAAGATTACGAAGATAAGGATCGGCAGCATGAAGCATGGGTCAAGACCTGTGTGTGAAGTGTGCCCCAGCGCAACGCTCGGGCCATATAAAGGGGAAGCCGCGTATTCTAGTGCCCCGCGGAGATCAGGGGCACCTCTGATGATGTCCAGCGAAGCTACCCACAGCAGATAAAAGATGGACAGGCACCTAAAGGCCACATCTGATCGCTATTTCGAAACATCGACCCTCACTTCCACGAGAAAAACCAGTGGGTACAGACACTGAAGCAGCGACTGGCGCCACGTTCTAGCTGACTGACTCCCAACTTTCGACTTTTGACTCCACAGGGGCAAAGGTGCGGACCATCAACTCTTTCGCGTAAATCCAAACTTTGGTTTCGCGATCTTGACGGGCTCACCATTGACCTCAAGCACTGGATAGGCCAAGAAGTTGATGGGCCCTGACTTTGGACCGGGCTCCACTACAAGGTCGCGGCCGCGACTGAGCTCAAGCCGATTCGCAGGGTTGTGACCAAAATAGTACGTCGCCAAGCTCGTGTACTTATCAGCCTCACTGATGTCCACGGGCCACCATTTTCCTTCAGCATAGAACTCAGCC
>CAVOCO010000296.1:0-2635 GCA_963694215.1 Phycisphaerae bacterium | reverse complement strand
TCCTTGCGATCTTGCCGGGCATAGCCAAAGTAGGGGATGACCGCCGTGATTCGTTTGGCTGATGCGCGTCGAAGGCAATCGATGTAGATCAATAGCTCCATCAGGTTGGCGTTGATTGGGTCACTTGTGGACTGCACGATATAGCAGTCGCGGCCGCGGACATCTTCGTCGACCCGAACAATCAACTCGCCGTCAGGAAACAATTCGGTTTGCGCCGCGCCAATTGGAAGGTCAAGATGATCGCACAGATCAATTGTCAACTCACGCCCCGATCGGCCACTGAAGATCTTCAGATGATCACTGTCGATCGTCATGCGGAGGCCTCTATGCGCAGGCGGTTCTGAAGGATGGAGTGAACCTCGGCAAGCTGGGTTGGCGTATTGATTGACAAGATGTCTTCAGCGGGGACGCCCGGTACGAGTTCGACTTTTTTGCCTTCGCTTCGCAGCATGGCAGGGACTTCCGTCAAGTAGTACTCGCCGCTCACCGCGTCACGAGGAAGCGTCTCGAGCATGTCAAGCAGGTCAATGACGTCAAAGATGGCGTATGAGGGGTAGACCTCGTGAATGGCCAGTTGTGCTTCTGAGGCGTTCTTGTGCTCAACGATTGACTCGAATCGGTCGAGCTCGTCGCGGACGATTCGTCCATAGCCAGCGGCGTCGTCAAGGACGGCTGTTGCGAGCGTTGCCGAGGCATGGCTTGCCGTGTGCCGCTCAACCATCTCGCAGAGCGTATGTGCCCGGATGAGTGGCCCATCTCCTGCAAGCACAAATGTGTCGCCGTCGAGGTCGGAAAGGACTTCGCGGCAGACTTCAACTGCGTGGCCGGTGCCGTGTTGTTCGGTTTGCTCGATGAACACAATGTCGTCTTGCCCGGCCATGGCCTCGCGGACGAGATCGCTGCGGTATCCAATGACAACGATCAGGGGCGTGGCGCCTGCCTCGCGGCAGGCCTGCGCAACCCAGTGCAGCATTGGCTTGCCGGCAACTTCATGCAGCACCTTTGGTAGATCGCCGCCCATGCGTGTGCCCTTGCCCGCTGCCAGAATGACTGCAGCCCGAGGACGATTGGATTGTTGCAATGTGTTGTTCATAAGTGAGTGTAGAAACTGGCCCGCCAAGACTTGAACTTGGAATGCCTGGATCAAAACCAGGTGTGTTACCGATTACACCACGGGCCATATGGGGGATTAATGAGTCTGTTAGGGGACGCTGAGAACTCCAAACGCACGGTGCAAGGCACCTTGAACTCTGCGCGGGTCAGCGTCGAAACGCATCCGCGGCTGTTTTCTCCATGGAGCTGGAACATCGTTCAGCCGCGAACAAATGCCCCGTGCGGCGCAGCCTACGATCAGGCCTCACCGACGGCTCCTCACAATGGAAGATCGCAAATGATAGCGAATTCGGTGCCAAGAGTGAGGTATCCCCCCGAGATAACGCGTCGTTTTTTACCAGTCGCAGTCCAGTATTACAGCTTCCGCGAGCCGTCCCAGATACGTCTTGGCCGGAATCTCGCACGCTCCGAATCGGCGAAGATGCGGCGTCATGAACTGAATATCGAGCAGGGAGACTCCAATTGTCTGGAGGTGTTCGACGAGCCACACGAGGCAGACCTTTGATGCATCCCGTCCGGAGGCGTCTTGGCGGCGAAACATGGACTCCCCGAAGAAGGCGCCGCCGATTTGGACGCCATACAGACCTCCGACCAGTTTCTCGTCTCTCCATGCTTCAATGCTGTGGGCGAACCCCCGATGATGAAGGGCCCCGTAGGCATCCGTAATACGCTGATCAATCCAGGTCGACTCTCGTCCGGCGGCTGGCATGGCGCATTGCAGTACAACATCATCAAAGCAGGTGTTCGTGCGAATCTCAAAACGGCCAGACCGCATTGTTCTAAGCAAGGTCTTCGGAACGTGCACCGCTGAGAGTTCAAGGATGGCCCGGGGATCAGGGCAATACCAGTCGATGTTGCCGGAATCGGGGTCGGCCATCGGGAAGAACCCATTCAGATAGGCATTGAGCAGCAGGTCTGCCGAGAGTTCTTGCATGGCGTCTTAGCATAGCCATCTCAAACGCGTACACTTCGTACGTAGATCCTGAGCGATGAAGTTGACGCCGCCACATGTCCACCGCCACTCGCCGCAAGGCCCCATTGATGTATCACCGCCGGCTGTGGCTTATTGCCATATGCCTTGGTGTTGTGATGGTGGTGCTCATCCTGCAGGCGGTGCGTTTGACGCTGTTGCAGGGCGCAGAGCACCGGGCCGTGGCAACGGCCCGGCTTCATGAACAGCAGTGGCTGCCGACATGGCGTGGTTCAATCCTTGATCGGAATGGCCTGGTTCTCGCCCGCGATGAGCCCCGCTGGGAAGTCGCCGTATCGTGGGATGCCATTACCGGGCAGTGGGCTGAGGACCGTGCTACCAGGGCTGCCCGAACGGCGATGGGAAGAAAAATATGGTCCATGGCATCACCCGAGCAGCGTGCTGCGGCTATCGAGGTGAAGCGTCGGCCATGGGATGACACGCTTGCTGCGATGTGGTCAAGGATCGCATCCGCTGCCAACCTGAACCCAGATGATATGGACGCGCGGCTTAACGCCATCAGAGCTCGGGTGCAGCGAATGGCCGCGGTGG
>CAVOCO010000295.1:0-2667 GCA_963694215.1 Phycisphaerae bacterium | reverse complement strand
AATCGTGGCCAATCAACGCAGTCCAAATCCCATCGTCAGCAGTCTGGTTCACGTTACTAGTCAGCGTCATCTCCGTCATCAAAGGGCTCAAATCCATGGAAAGTGCGGAATTGTGCTGCAAGCTCTTTGCCGAGGTAGAAGTGGGCAATTCGTCGTTCGACCTGCATGAAGTCAACGAGCATGAGCCCGTCGATCACGTCGGCAAAGCCATGGTCAATATTGAACGGCGCGAGTAGCTTGGCTTCGAGCTTGAGGTATTGTCGGACCAATACTGGCACGCCGCTTCCATCTCGCTCGAGTTCTTGCACAACTGTGTCCACATCTTCAATGGTGTTGCATCGCGCTAAGACGTCTTTGATTGGAGTCGGGTCACTCGGCACATAGGGTGTTGTGGCACTGACGAGTTGTTGGTACTCGGCCAGGCGCGTGGTGTTCATCAGGAACTGTGTCATGACGTGCCGCGAGAGATCGCTGTAGTCATTGCTGATGCTCACGACGCCAAAGCTATACCGATATCGCCTGTTTCGAGCAGCGAAATTGGAGATGCCTCGCCAGAGCAACATGAGTGGCTTGAAGCCGCGTTGGTACTCCGGCCGAATGAACGAGCGGCCAAGTTCAATTGATGGCCCGAGGCGATCAAGCATCTGCTCATTGAATTCAAAGAGGGATCGTGTGTAGAGCCCATCAAGCCCTTTAGCGGCCATGATCTCGTCGGTCAGGCCAAGCCGATAGGCCCCAATAATCTCTTCGTCTTTGCGGTTCCAGATGAATAAGTGTCGGTAATGGCCGTCATAGGCATCCAGATCAAGCTCGTTTCCGGTGCCTTCGCCTGCTTCCCTGAATGTAACTTCGCGAAGGCGGCCGATCTCAGCGAGAATGCCAGGAATATTCTCCGGTCTGGAGATGTACACGCTGAATGTGCCGCTGTCACCGAAGTGATCTTCCTCGGGGAGACTGTTGATTTCTGCCGTAAACGAAGTGCTGGATGAACTGCCGGCGGCGGCAGGTGGTGTGGAGTGCAACTCCGAGGGTTCTGAGTTGGCTGGTGGTCGTGATTCGAGCATGAGTACCTGTTCCCGAAGGTACTCGATCGCGCGTGTTCGATCTTTCATTGGGGCAAGGGTTTCTGGAAGAATTGGATCGCCGATTGAAACATCGATGCACGTGCCGCGGGCGTATCCAAAGCACCGCGGAATGATGGCTGTGCGAAGGGTTGCAGAGAGCAGTCCGGACCACTGAAATCGGCGGCCATTTTGGCCGTGAAAGAACATCGGAATGACGGTGGCTTTTGATCGCCTTGCAAGCATCGCAATGCTTGGATTCCATGGGGGATCAACTGACTTCGGATTGGACCAGGTACGGTGAGAAACGGCGCCAGCTGGGAACGAATTGAGCAGGTGCCCATCTTTGAGCCACTGCAGCGATTTTCGAAGGGGCGTCGTGTTCTGAGATCTCGCATCAGCACTGTCAAACACGTTCACGGCGATGTACCGCTCGGCAAGGCGAGGATATATGAGCAGCATCTCATTGACGATCTGCCGGCAGTCCGGGCGGACCAGTCCGACAAGCATGGCTTGAAGTAGCCCGTCCGCCATGCCGAATGGGTGATTCGAGATAACGAGCACTGGACCTTCTGTTGGGATCTTCTTCATGTCCTCGTCGGAGACGTTCCATGCGTATCCGCCGCCGTCAAGGCAGCCTCGCTCAACCTGTCCGTCTCCATATGTCACACCTGTGCCGTAGCAGTGGTCTGATGGCATAAACCCGGAGTATCGCCGTAGCAGGGGCCACACGAGTCGAAAGAGAGGTTTTGTGATCGGGCCGAACTTTGGTTCTGGCACGCACAGATGTGGAAAGAGGCTTGGCTCAGTTGGTGTTTGCTGTTCGCTCACGGGATCGTATTGTGCCAAACCGCGTGCTGAATTGCTACGCCAGTGCAAGGGCTACTCTCCCGGATTGCTACGCCGCCCCGGCGGGCTGATATCCTTCACATCCCATGTTTATGACTCTGCTTGTCAATATCATCTGGATGGTCTTCCTGCTCTTTACTGCGATCATGTACTTCGTCAATGCGAAGTCCTATCGTGCAGAGCTTGAGCGCACCTGCATTCCAGACGCTGAGTGATACCGCTCCCGGAGTTCACTTAGAACGGGATATCACTTTCGGTAACCGGTGGAGGTACTGCTGCAGGTTCGCTGGGCATCGTGGAAATTCCACCACCCGTGTTGGCTCCTGCCTCGACATAGTCAGACACGCTATTGCGGTCGCCAAAGCCATCGCGACCCTCGTCAACAACAATCTTCGCTCGGGCTCGTTTGCCGACGCAATCTTCGGCAGTCAGTTTGCCGCCTTCGAACTTCTTGCCCAAGCCAGTTGCCTCGCAGAACATCTTGATCTTGAATATGGCTGCTGGCACAGAGACCAAATAATCCCAGACTCGGGCGTCATACCCGTCCGGGTGTTTGGCTTGTAATGTGAGGGCAATCATCTGGTTGCCCTTTTGGCTCTCCCGCTCTTCGGCCTCGAGAACTTCGATGTCATATTCGCCAGCCGGAAGAAGCTCGAAGCTGCTGCGGGGGGCGCCGTCGGTAGGGTTGAATTCCATGGGTGTCGATCCTACCACGAGAATGACCATCAACATGGGATCCTGCCATTTCGCAGAGGAT
>CAVOCO010000294.1:0-2672 GCA_963694215.1 Phycisphaerae bacterium | reverse complement strand
GGCTCCAAGAGTATGTTTGAGAAGTCCATCGAACTCGACGAAGAAGATTCGGCCTCGCACTATTACCTTGGTGTGTTGCACGAGCGTTGGTCGGATGATGAGGCAGCAGTGGGGCACTTTGCCCAGGCTTGTGAGGTTGAGCCGAACCGGCCGCAGTATGTGCTCGCTCATGCAGAAGCACTGATTGCAACTGGCAAGCTTGAGGAGGCTGAGGAAATCGTCTCCTCTCATATGAATCGGTTCGAGCATCACGCCGGGCTTCGGCATTTGCTTGCGCAGGTTTCAATGTTGCAGGGTGAGCATGCTGAGGCTGCGAGCCACTGTGAATCTGCTCGACTTCTTGCGCCAGACGACCTCGGGATGGCTCACGATCTCGTGCACATGCGGTTCGCCGCAGGTGATTGGGTCGGCAGCCTCGATGCAATTGATGACCTCAAGGCCACGAGCGGCGTGCCGCCAGTCATGCAGCGGCTTGAAGCGAGATCGCTGATGGCCCTTGGACGAAGCATCGAAGCTCGCACAATACTCCGATCGCTGTGCGATCTTGTGCCGACTGATCCTGATCTCTGGCGTGAACTGGGGCTTCTGGGGTGGGACATTGGCGACTGGAACTCAGTGCAGCGAGCAGCGGAGCATCTCGCTGGACTCCATGCCTGGCCCTATGACGCAGGGCTCTTTCAGGCGCTCTCAGATCGCCACAATGGCGATCTTGAGGCTGCACAGGCAAGTCTGAAGTTGCTTGTAGACGAGTTTCCAGAACGTCCAGAGGCCTGGGCTGTCTTGTCTGGAGTGCGGATGAGATTGGGCGATGCTGCGGGATCTTCAGAAGCATTGGATCTTGCGCTGAAGTGGAGCCAATATCCCGCCGATGCAACTGCCGTGTCAGGAGTGTATGGCACCAACGGTCCCTGACGGACCGCACTCCTGATCTCTTCTTCGAGGTCGGTATGCAGACCGTGATTCGATCAATACTGGGCGGAATTGCCCTTGGCACCCTTGCTTTGGGGGCTGGGCTATTGACGCTGTTGGCAGCCAAGTTGCTTGGGTCTACTGGCGACCTGTGGATGGTCGTTGCAGGCTCATGTGTGTTTGTGACGGTTATCGGGGTTGTATCCGGGTTGGCCATGGGGCGTGCTATTCGCAGCATCAGCTGTGGACTCGAACATGATGGAGCAGCCCAGCCAGTAGCTGGCCCGCGGTGGCTTCGGCCTGTTCTGCGAACGCTCACCGAGTACCAGGTGCGACATCAGCAAATCAAGGCTGCTTGGCGGACCCGAGAGCAGGATCTTGAAATCCGAGCTCGCGTGGCTGATGAGTCTCGCATCAGGGCCGAATCGGTGCTTGGTGTCATGGATGAGGCTGTCATCGTCTGTAACACTCTTTTAGAAGTCATTACATGTAATCAGGCGGCAGGGAATCTTCTTGGAATTGATGCAGCAACGGCACATGGTTGCTCGATTACTGAGATCGTGAAAGATGCCACGCTCCGCAGGATCATCACCGAGACGCTAGAGGCCGGCGTGGATGTCGAGCCCCGTAGAGGCGAATTGATGCTTGGTGATGATATGAAAACAGAACCCAACGCCTGTGAGGTCGTCTCAGCCTGTGCTCGAGATCGACAAGGCCGCGCAAGCGCTGTCGTCACGGTGCTCCATGACCTGACCCGCGAACGTGAAATCTCTCAAATGAAGAGCGAGTTTGTCTCGAAGGCAAGCCATGAGCTGCGGACACCGCTCTCATCAATGCGAGCCTATGTCGAGATGCTCGTGGATGGTGAAGCTGCCGACGAAGCCACGCGTCAAGAGTTCTACGGAATCATCCAGTCAGAAACCGATCGACTTGCCCGTCTGGTTGACAACATGCTCAACATCTCTCGAATCGAAGCGGGCATTATTGAAGTCGACCGCGATTCGGTGGATATGCACAAGATCATTGATTGCGCTGTGCAAACACTCGCGCCTCATGCTGGCGAGAAGCACATCACGCTGCATACTGAGATCGCACCAATTGGTGCCGTTGTGCATGGTGACGCTGATATGTTGCAGCAAGTCATTGTGAACTTGCTCTCGAATGGCATTAAGTACACGCCCGAAGGCGGACGCGTGACGGTTCATGTCGATGCCGACACGCTGACGCGAAGCGTGCACGTTGCCGTGTCTGACACCGGCCTGGGCATTTCGCCCGACGACACCGAGCATGTCTTCGAGAAGTTCTTCCGGGTAGAGAATTACAAACGCGTGGCGAAGGGAACTGGGCTTGGTCTCAATCTCTGCCGTCACATTATTGAAACCGTACACCAAGGACAGATTGGTCTTGATTCCACGCTTGGCATGGGATCTCGATTCTGGTTCTCGGTACCGATGGGTCAACTGTCCGCCCGTGTGGCGGCGTGAGGGATGCACTGACGATGACAAGACGAATCCTAGTTGTGGACGACGAGTCCCATATCCGACACGTGCTTTCCTTGAAGCTTCGCAATAGTGGCTTCGATGTCGATACGGCCGTGGACGGAGAAGATGCGATCCATCAGATTTCGGTGAGTGCGCCGGACTTGGTCATCACTGATTTGCAAATGCCATACGTCAATGGCATCGAACTTTGCCGTGCCATGATTCAAGAGACGGCTTTGGTTGATATTCCAGTCATAATTCTAACTGCTCGGGGCTATGCAC
>CAVOCO010000293.1:0-2672 GCA_963694215.1 Phycisphaerae bacterium | reverse complement strand
CATCCCCTACTTTGGCTATGCCCGGCAAGATCGCAAGGACGCTGGCCGAACCCCGATTACGGCGAAGCTTGTCGCGAATCTCATTCACGCCGCCGGCGCCGACCGTGTCCTATGCATGGATCTGCATGCAGCACAGATCCAAGGCTTCTTCGACATCCCCGTAGACCACCTCTCTGCCTCAACCGTCATCGGCGAATACTTCATGAACATGCGGGAAGAGCTTGGTGATCTCACGATCGTCTCGCCTGATGTCGGCAATGCAAAGGTGGCCAATTCCTACGCCGAGATCCTCGATGCTGACCTAGCCATCATTGACAAGCGACGCGAGTCTGGCGAAAAGATCGCCTCCAAGAACCTCATTGGCGATGTCGATGGCCGAACGGTTCTGATGGTTGACGACATGATTTCAACCGCAGGCACTATCTGCGGCGCAGCCGATCTGGTTATGGAACGTGGCGCGAAGCGAGTCATCGCTGCTGCCTCACACCCTGTCCTGTGCGGACTCGCCATGGACCGACTTGCAGAAGCCCCCATTGAGCGAATCGTCGTCACGGACACCATCCCAGACCGAGGACGACTCGACCCCATTCGCCACAAACTTGCAGAGCTCACGGTAGCCCCGCTATTGGGCGAGGCCATTTACCGCATTCATCACGACATGTCTATATCCGCCCTGTTCCAACGTGGAACGGGCGTCAAGCGTTAGTACCCGCGCGGCATGAGCCGCGATGTTCAACTGGAGGACCCAACCATGGGCCGTGAAATCCCGACCATCAAGGTCGCAATTCGTGAGCGTACCGGAACCCGGTACGCCAAACGTCTACGAGACACCGGTCGTCTACCTGCCGTCATCTATGGCGGAAAAGGCGAACCGATGCACATCAGCGTTGACGCCACTGAAGCTATCAATCACCTGAAGGACGGCGTTCACGTCATCGATGTCAGCATCGATGACGGCGAGACAGACACGTGCTTGGTGAAGGAACTGCAGTTTGGCTTCCTTGGTGATGACCTCGTACACATCGACTTCACCCGCGTTGACCTGAACCAAGTGGTAACGGTCAATGTTCCAGTCAACCTGACTGGCACACCTGTCGGCACCAAGGCTGCAGGCGCCATGCTCGCAGTCATTCGATCTGAGATCGAAATTCGCTGCAAGGTAAAGGACATTCCCTCAGAGATCACCTTTGACATCTCCGAAATGATGGAAGTGCTGACTATCGGCGAACTGAACCTGCCGGATGGCGTCGAGGCACTGCTCGACCCCGAGAAGCACATCTGTCATATCGAGGTTCAAGCCGAGCTCGTTGATGATGATGCTGAAGCCACCGAAGCCGATGGCGGCGAGGCACAGCCTGAGGTCATTACCGAGAAGCCAAGTGAGTCGGAGGAGGGCAAGGGCTGAGGCCCGAGCTGAGCACACACCATGCGTCTTATCGTTGGCATAGGCAATCCCGGAACGGAATACGACCGTACTCGACACAATGTTGGGTTCGAGGCGATCGATCGCCTTGCGCGTCGTATTGCTCCGGGGGAAATTGCTCGAAGCAAGTTTCAGGGCGCAGTCCTGGAGTCAACTTTGACCGACGACAAGGTGCTGCTGCTCAAGCCCACCACCTTTGTAAATCGAACTGGCCAAGCGGTCAGCGAAGCCATTCGGTTCTACAAGCTCACACCTGAAGAAGATCTACTCGTCCTCGTGGACGATACCGCCCTTCCATGTGGCCGGATTCGCATTCGCGAGTCGGGCGGCACCGGAGGGCACAATGGTCTTCGTGACATCACATCCCACCTTGGGACCGACCGATGGGCTCGTGTGCGCATCGGAATCGATGCACCTGGACAAGTCCCGCTTTCATCGTATGTGCTTGGGCGATTTCGCCCAGATCAAGCCGGCGATGTCGAACGGGGCATCGAACAGGCCGCCGATGCGGCCAATTGCTGGTTAACCCGCGGCATCACCGCCGCCATGAACGCGTTCAACGCCGACCGGGAATCAAGTGGTTCACCGGAGGAGACACTCTGACATGTCAGAAATCACGATCAATACGTATGAGGCTATGTTCCTCTTTCCCCAATCAGCAACGGCTAATCTTGCCGAGGCAAGCGATCATGTCCTTGCCCAACTTGAGAAGGTCGGCGCCGAAGTCATGGCGTTCCGTAAGTGGGACGACCGCAGGCTTGCATTTCCCATCAAGGGCAACAAGCGTGGCGTCTTCTTCCTCGGGTACTTCAAGCTCGCTGGCGACAAGATGGCAAGCCTTGAGCGAAACCTACTGCTCTCAGAGGAACTCGTCCGGTTCTTGGTTACACGAGCTGACCACCTTTCAGTCGAGCAAATCGAGGCGACCGAAGGCCGCACCGACCTCGCTGAAGAGATCAAGGCCCGCGGCGAGCAGACGTCTGACGACGTTGCAAGTTCCGTGCGGGTGACGACAAAGACCGAGCGGGAATCCGCTGAGGCAGCTGAGGCAGCCCCTGCTGCCGAAGGTGATGACGAGGCTACTGATGAGGCTCCTCCTGCTGCTGAGCCTACAGCTGAGCCTACAGCGGAGACTGAGGAAACAACCGCTTCGTGAATCTGAAGTGTTTGGATAGTTCTCCACTGACCCACATCGGTGTCGTGTAGAATCTCCGCCTTACGCTTGATGAAGGACTGAGAACAATGGCTG
>CAVOCO010000292.1:0-2676 GCA_963694215.1 Phycisphaerae bacterium | reverse complement strand
ATCCTGTCAGTATGAGCCAACGCGACCTGCATGATGTAGTTCACGCCCAGATTCTTGTGGTTGATGACGAGGCGGAGCACGCTGACACAATGGCCGAGGCGTTGCGTCGGCTCGGCCACGTTTGCACAATCGTGACCTCTGCAGCTGATGCTGAGGAAGAACTTAAATACGGCAACTTCGACGTTGTGATTACCGATCTCTCAATGGAGTCGGAAGATTCCGGCATGAAGGTGCTTGCGTGCACGCATGAATACCAGCCAGATGCCGAGGCCATCATGGTGACCGCTCACGGTGATATTGCCACGGCGAAAGCCGCCTTGCAGAGCGGAGCCTACGACTTCATCGAGAAGCCGCTTGACCTTGATGTGTTCCGGAATCTCGTTCAGCGAGCGTCTGAGACGGTCAGACTTCGCAATGTCAACACGAAGCTGCAAGACCGCGTCGAGTCAGCCTGGGGCTTCGAAGGAATCATTGGCGATTCTCCAGCAATTCGCAAAGTGATATCGATGATTCGCCAGGTGGGGCCAAGCATGATCCCGGTGCTCATCACGGGCGAGTCGGGAACGGGCAAGGAATTAGTCGCCAAAGCGTTGCACAATCAGTCTAAGCGAGCTGGAAAACGATACGTCACGTTCAACTGCGCTGGCCAAAGTGAGAGCCTGCTTGAAGACCAACTCTTTGGTCATGCCAGGGGGGCTTTTACTGGGGCTGAGAAAGACCGAGAAGGCGTGTTTGAGTACGCCGATCATGGCACACTCTTTCTCGATGAGATTGGCGACATGCCAATGACAATGCAGTCGAAACTGCTACGTGTCCTAGAGAGCGGTGAAGTCATTCGGCTCGGCACGAATGCTGCTCAGCATGTTGATGTGCGATTTGTCAGCGCGACAAATCGTGACCTCAAGAAGTTGATCGATGACGATGGATTCCGCGAAGACTTGTTCTTTCGAATCAATGGGGCCGAGATTCGTCTTCCTCCACTAAGAGAGCGTCGCGAAGATATTCCGCTCTTGATCAATCACGCTGCTGGTCGGTACGCTGCAGAACTCGAACGTCCGGCACCTGACTTTACAGAACCAGCCATGATGCGCCTCTTGTCGTACAACTGGCCCGGCAATGTTCGGCAGCTCTTCAATGTGGTGCAGCGGATGATTGTCATGACAGAGGGCAATCATGTCGATGTGCGTGATGTGCCCGATGACATTCGCCTCCACGAAGATGATGAGCACGTGCATCTTGGCAGCTTGGCTGGAATCGGGCTCGATCGTCTTGAAAAAGAGGCGATTCGTCAGACGCTGTTGATGACCGGCGCGAATCGTGAACAAACAGCAGAAATACTCGGCATCGGAGAGCGAACGCTCTATCGCAAGCTGAAGGAATATGGATTGAAGTAGGCGTAGATGTGCCCCGATAAAAAGGGGTGAGTCCCGGCCTCAGGGCCACAGGGGCCTCGTTCCTCACGTCGTGAACACTACGCTCTTGCACGTCAAGCTTCCTTCAGCCTTGGACAACTCTGTCGAGTCCACCATGATGAGGCTGAAGCCTCGAGCCGTGAGGCGGCCGGCTGTATGCGGGAACTGACTTGAGAAGAGCAGCTCGTCACCGATTCGAATGGCGTTGCCAGCCATTGGCTCATCGGGGTGCACTTCAATGATGTCAAGACCTGTAAAGTGCGAGACATCGAGCCACGCCGGGTTGGCAAGCACGATGCCATCTCCGATGTATGTAGCGGCCGTCTTGAGGTGAAGAGCGCCTGGTACAGGGACGGCGAGGACGGTATATCCATGTGGGGTCAACGCGTCTTTAAGCTGAGCGAACCCCGCAGGATTAGTTCGAGTCGAGTCGCCGACAAAGATCGTCCGTTCGGCCACCATGACATCGCCACCCTCAAGCGTACCCGGCGATTCAATTCGATGAATCGGCCGGTGGGGCATGATGGCTTCGATAATGCTCTCTACTTCGCCGCGTCGTGATTCGGCACCTGGTCGAGTCAGCACCGCGATGCCATCAACGACCACAATGATGTCTTCGACGAAGACCGCATCGGCATAGTCATGCAGCGGATCAAGTTCGATGATGGTCGCGCCCATACTCTGCAATGCGGCAACGTAGGACTCATGTTGGCTCGTTGCGGTGGCATAGTCGATGGAACACCGATCAAGATGTGTCAGTTCACAGTCTTGAATCGATTTGCTGACCGGTCGTGTGATGGCGTAAATCATTGATATGCATGATATATCGTGACGCCCATGCAGTTCCATTTCATGGGGTCATCTGGCACAATCCCTGTATGAACACAATGAAAGCAGCGGCATTCATGATCTGGAGCGTATTGTTGGCCTGTGGTGCGGCCTCAGGCGGTGACCAGATCCTTACAGATCGAGCGCATGCGGTTGCCCCAATTCTCGCGGTTGAAGATGATGCGTTTCTCTTCGCAGTCTATGGAGACCGCACTGGCGGGCCAGCTGATGGCATCGAGATTCTCAAGCAAGCTGTGGCCGATACCAACCTGGTTGATCCAGATTTTGTGATGACCGTGGGCGACCTGATTCAGGGCTACAACACGCGGCCCGCATGGATTCAGCAGATGAAGGAATATCGATCTGTGATGTCAGGGCTCAATTGCCCGTGGTTCCCGGTGGCTGGTAATCATGACATCTACTGGCGTGGTCCAGG
>CAVOCO010000291.1:0-2699 GCA_963694215.1 Phycisphaerae bacterium | reverse complement strand
AATGCGGAGGACGATCGGCAAGTCCAAAGCGACTGGCAAGACCATCACCCGCGAGGACTACGCCGCCGCTCAAGCCGAGATGCAGGCCATGGTTGATAAAGGCGAGATAACGCAAGCCCAAATGGATGAACGCCTCATGGGAATGCGGAGGACGATCGGCAAGTCCAAAGCGACTGGCAAGACCATCACCCGCGAGGACTACGCCGCCGCTCAAGCCGAGATGCAGGCCATGGTTGATAAAGGCGAAATCACCGAAGACCAGATGAACGGACGGCTCAACCGAATGCGAAAGATGATTGCTCGTGGCAATGGCAATAGCGAACGCAGAGAAATGTCCGATGAGTGCAAGCAACTCGGTCGCCGCATCAGAACCGCCGTGGAAAATGGCAATATGACCTCTGAAGAAGCAAGAAAACTCTGGGAGGCCGAAGGCTGCCCCTGATACCCCCCCCCTTCTTTCTGTAAAGCAAGAGGCCCCGATCGGATTCGATCGGGGCCTCTGTTTTTAAAGGTACGCGCCCGGGATTGAAAGAAATGTTTGCGCTGCGGCCACCATGGGGACGATGAAATGGGTACGTCCGGGCTCTAGGTTTGTTTGGCACACGCAAACGACCTGGATGGGCCGGGTGCTCACAACACAACCGTCCGAATTCACAATGCGATTGCTGGTGCATTGTGGGCTCAGACATATCTACTTCTTGAGAGGAGTTGCCTCGTGCACGATGCTCGTCGGGTCTGGTTCTGGATTGCTGCTGCCGCCATCACGTTGATCAATTGCTCATTGTGGTTTCTATTCACTCCAAGTCCAGCGAATGCTTCAACGCGAAGCACCGTGCACTTCAAAGTCGTCACGCCCGCACGCGAATTTGAGCACACCGGGCGAATGATGCTTGCTTTCGATCAAGATGTCTTTGACACAGACGCATTTGGCCAGACAATCGATCCGCCACCATTCTCCATTGCCCCACATGTTGCAGCAGACTGGCGCGTCGTCAACGCCCGAAGCATTGCGCTGGAACCACACAATCCGCCCCAGCCCGGACACCAGTACACCATCTCCCTCGCGGCCGAACACACCGTATGGGCCGGCGTGACGCTTGATCAAGAATACGAGCCACAATTCACATATCAGCCACTTCGCATTCGAGCGATTCGCCTTGATCACTCCGAGTCAGTCACGCAGCCTGATAGCGACCCCATGCGGCGATCGACGATTGAGGTCGTCTTCAACACTCCGGTCTCTCGAGCAGACTGCAAAGACCACACCAGCGTCCATATTGGTGGCCAAGCAGCATCGCCAACGTGGACAAGCGAGGCTATTGCCGCGACACATCAATTTGAAGTGCTCACCCTGCCGGGCGCCACGATTGCAGTAGAGGTCAGTTCTGGATTGACCAATCATGGCGGGACCATTCCCATCAATCAGAACAAGTTATCTCACGTCAAGATTCCAATAGATCTCGAGGCGATCAGGGTCGACGCGCATCAGTATCGCTATTCGTATGGGGATCCTAATGTGCGGGTTCACTTCAACGACAAGCTCGATCCAACCCAACACGCGCCAAGCGTTCGCGTTACGCCTGACATTGGACCAATCGCAGCTCGCGTCCACAGATCGATGGTGCTCATTTCAGGTTCATTCGAAGCAGGCACTGACTATGTCATTGAAATTGAACCCCCACTGCTCGCAGCAGATGGCACTACGCTCCCTCGCACAGCAAGCAAGTCAGTCCACATTCCTGCGCCACGCCCAAGACTCAGTTTCTCTCAGTCATCGGGGCGGCTTGGAACAACTGGCGCTTTTGAACTCGATCTTCTCGCGCAAGGTGTCAAAGAGGCCAGAATTCACGTGGATCGACTTCTGCCCCAGCATGTGCCAATCTACCTCTCTGGCGTCATGAGAGACCACAATGTGCCACAACTGGGCGAGCGAATTGTCGACACGACACTACAACTTGACCCCTCCGGCCTCGCGCGTAAACGCAACATCACAGTACAACTCGGCACCATGATGCCTCAGGAACCTGGCGTCTACCGCATTGACATCATGGACAATGACAACCGCTGGATTGACGACCAGATGATGCTACTGGTAAGCGATCTTTCCATGGATCTTCAGACTCACGCAGGGGGCATGCTCATTTGGATGACCGACACGCGCAGCGGCAAGGGCGTCGCAAATGTAGCTGTCACCGCATGGAGTAGTAATCGCACCGAGATCGAACACGGAACCACCAACGCAGATGGTCTGCTTCAACTCACAAGCACATCACAAGAGGCAGACATCGTCATTGCTCGACTTGGCGATGACATCTCATTCCTTCACACCCGCACTGCCAAACAAATCGATGACCGCGCGTTGTCAGGATCGCCGTGGCCCGGCCCACTTCAAGTTGCCCTATACGCCGATCGCGGCGTTCACCGACCAGGCGAGACCATTCATCTGACCGGTGTCGTTCGATCCAAAGATGGAACGATGCCAGGATCACTGCCCCTCGAAGTGCGGTTTACTCGGCCTGATCAGCGTGTGATGAAGATCGAATCTGTCCAAACAGACCCGCAGCAATCCATCTTCCATATTGACCTCGGCACCGTGGCCAACGGACCGACTGGCAATTGGCGGGCTACCGTACATCTCGCTGGCGACGACGATGCTATTGCCACGCTTACGTGCCCCGTCATGCCAGTGCTGCCCGTCC
>CAVOCO010000290.1:0-2700 GCA_963694215.1 Phycisphaerae bacterium | reverse complement strand
GTTGGCACACCGCCGAGATAGCACTCAACTGGTCGAGCAGGAAAGCGGAACGTCAGGCGTCCATTTCGATCTTCGCCGGTCACAAGATCACCTTTTGGCACAAATAGGTTGCTCACAAATGCAGCCAGATCAAGCAAGCCGCCTGGGTTGTACCGCAGGTCAAGCACAAGGCCATTCAAAACTTGGTCGCGCCGCATCGTGGCAATTGCTCGAAGCAGATCGCCCTTGGTTTCTTGGTCAAATCCAGTCAGCCGGATGTAGCCAATATTATCTTCTTCGTCGATCATCCAATCCCAATCAGATCGGCCGGTTTCATCGACCCCGTTCTTTCGCCAGCCCTTCACAGTTGGCATGCGAATGATGCCGCGGACGACGGGAATATCAATCAGACCCTCGACACCCTCTCGGCGAATGCCAAGCAAGACCGTAGAGTCCGCTGGCCCGGTGATGTTGCGAACTGCATCATGCACGGTCCACCCAGCAGTCGAGTTGCCATCAACCGTCGCAACAATGTCGTCGGACTTCACACCTGCGAAGAAGGCAGGCTTGCCCTCAAGTGGCGTCACAACTTGGATTTCACCAAGCAACGTTTCCTTAATTTGCACGCCAACACCGACAAATTTGCCACGCATTTGACGTTGAAACTGCTCAAACTCATATGGCCAGATCACCTGACTAAATCGATCTAATTCATCCATGGCTCCATCAGTGAACTCACGCCATAAGACACCATCGGGCAACCCAATCGTGTCGGAGTTTGCAGCTTCAATGCGTTGCATCGTCCGCTCAAGGGAAACATGAGCCCCAGGCACCTCGAGAGAGGCCTCGGTGGCGTCAATTGCCGCAAGCCAGGCCGCCACAATTTCATCATCGCCCAGCGATTCGAATGTCGGCGCGAGTAGACCATCGTCAGACAAGACGCGCAATGCAGCAAGGCCACCCTTGAGCATGGTGGCAACGCCAACCTTCTCAACATGCTCGCCGAGCGCCATTCGCATCGACGTCATTGCTGTTTTAAAGTCAGCGTCGCGTACTTCGTCCTTCCAACGGGTATCGAGTCGCGGGCTGTATTCTTCCTTCACTTCATCACCGCGTTCGCGATGAAAGGCAACGTATCGCTTGTGAAATTCGTCAAAGCGATAGCGACGAAGGAGCTTCATCTGATCAGATACTGTTTCGTAAGCGGAGGTCAGTCGCTCCCATGCCTCTCGATGCCCCGTGTCTTCATAAACAGCTCGAAGACGCAGCAATCCCTGCTGAGCCGAGAAGATGTCGTCCTCGGCGCGCCAGCGATCAATCGTCGCTTCGGTACGCTGAAGGAATGCCATAATGGCTGGGTCCGTCAGCGGGCCGCCAAAGTCTGTTGAGAGTGTTTGGATCTCAAGGAGCAAGCGCAGCGCTTCAAGCGGATCGTCATCAGTTTCAGCCGTAAGCATCTCAGCTCGGGCCTGAGCAATGCGCTCCTGAGCGTAGTCGGCATCAGCAACTTCATGAAGCTGCCACTGCTCAAAGTCCTTGAGAAATGCAGTCCGCGCTTCAGCCGATATGCCAGCTGAGGCCGGAGATGCAAGTAATGTGTCGAGGTCAGCGCGATCACCTTCAATGGCGGCTGTCCAAACATGATCTGCCCAGGCCCGTGCTTCAGGCGAAGCCGGCTTCGCCGATGCGGCCAAGACGACCCCCCCAACCACGGTAAGCAACATGCAGATGTGAGTTGGTGCGAGTCGGTGCGTCATGTGTCGGGAGTCCTGTGCTGAGTATCGGACGGTCAAGTGCTAGCGGAGCTGCTGCTCCCCGCATGGAGAATCGGTTAAACCGGGCATTCAGTTCACCAAACCATACAACTCGGTGGTGATACTTTAATATCCCTTACGCTAATTAGGAGTCGAGGTTCGGCACAATCCATATGCAAGACGCGGAGACATCCACACTGCCTGAAGCGGCCACATTGGCCGTTATTGCCCTCGGAACCCTGATTCTGGTCGTAATTGCGGTACTCATTCTGCGCCGTAAAGCGAAGCCAGACCGCGCGATCAGGCACTCATCACCGGGACCAGATCCTTGGGAAGAATCTGCCAGGCGGCTTCAAGAGTCCGACGATCAGTCAATCTGACGAGCCGCTGTAGCCCGAACTTTAGCGACCTCACTGGCCGGGGCCGAGAGCATTTCAGCCTGCTCAACACTGCGAGCTGCGGCGGATCGATTTCCAGCCTCCAGATGAGCCCGCGCGGCGTTCAGCGCATACCGCCACGCATCGGTCCGGTGTGCGTTCGCTGAAAAGCAGGCGTCCCATGCATCAGCTACCCGATCAGGCCTGCCAATAGCCCCCCAGCAGGCAGCAAGTTCAGCTGCTGCTGCTTCGGTGGTCCGAGCTGATGGCTCAATCACAAGCAGTACCTCTACGCCGCGTGAGGGCTCACCGAGCATGCGAAACATTCTGGCCTGAACCACACGAATGGATGGGGCACGATCTCTTCGCAATGCCTCTGCCATTGCCGCTTCCGCAGCGGCTGCGTCGCCATTAATCGCATTCAATAAGGCAATTGACGCGTGGGCCTCAGGGACGCTGGAGTCCATGCTCAGAACCCAGTCCAAGAGCGATCTGGCCTCGCTTGGATCGTCTTCAAACACCAACTGCGCGAGATATAGCGACGGACGCACGTCTTCTGCATCAAGTCCAATAGCTTCGCGAAACCATAT
>CAVOCO010000289.1:0-2705 GCA_963694215.1 Phycisphaerae bacterium | reverse complement strand
CAATTGCCGCTTGCATGCATGTCATGCGGAGATTGGATCCAATTGAGTCCGCCGTCCACGCAAAATGATTGTTCGGCACGTGAGATTCAACCTGGTGACGACACCGGCCGTGGTCACGAAGTGACCACACACGATCTGCAAGTTCCGGATCTGCAACACATAGCATCCCGCCTTCGCCGCCAGTCGACACAATCTTGTCTTGACAGAATGACCAGCTCCCGAACTGGCCAAATGTCCCTGCCCAGCGACGCTGCCCCGTGGCATCTTGGCGGGTAGCACCGTGTGCCTGCGCCGCATCCTCAATGATCGCAATGCCGTGTTCCTTCGCCCACGCCTGAATTGCCACAACATCAGCAACCCAGCCGCCAATATGCACCACAATCACGGCTGCCGTGTGAGACGTGCGAGCGGCCTCAAGTGTTTCTACTCTCACGCAACCAGTCAAGGGGTCAACATCAGCAAATACTGGGCTCGCGCCGGCTGTCACCACGGCCATCCCACTTGCCACATGCGTGCGGGCTGGCACGATGACTTCCGCTCGGGCATCGAGTTGCAGCGCGCGAAGAGCAGCTTCCAACGTCACCGTTCCATTGGCCATAGCGAATGCGTGGCAGCTGCCCGACAAGGTCCTCCACTTGGACTCGAAGTCAGCGACATCTGGTCCCGACCATTGATTCACATGGCCCGACTCAAGGACACGGACAGCCGACGCAATCTCATCTTCCTCAAATCGAGGCCAACTTGGAATGTCAATAACTGCCATCGAGTGCGTATCCGTGTCGCTCCATCGTTTCAGATCCATGATTCGTGAGCGTGCGAATCGCGGAGGCATCTAGTATCTCACGTTTTGTAGAGATGTGATCACGGATGAGTTCCGTCGCCGACACCATATGGCTTCGATCAACCTGCCTGTCCAAATCTTGCATAATGTCTATGAGTCCTGCAACCGAATCGTCGAGAATGTCTTCATATCGCACGTGACTGCATCCTCGCTGATCGCAAGCGTCGAACAGCTCATCGACGCTGCGCACACACTCCACCCACTGCAACGCCGCATAGGTGCTTGGCGTAATAATCCCAGACGGCAGAACGTGCTGTGGCACTACGGGCCCCCAGGCTGACTGCCCGCATCCAAAGAACCGCCGCCATGTTGAACGGACAGCCGCGGCAGGCAAATTCCGTAACGGAACAAATCTGGCCTTCTTTGCCAGGTAGCCAATTTCAAGCCGCGACCGGCGGCGTCGGAGCGTGCTTGCAATCGTGTCGACCGGATGCCGCACGATCTGAACAAACTTCGCCTCGGGGAAGCACTTCGCTACAAAGTCCACGCGAAGGCAATTCGCGCATGTCTTCTCAACAAGCACGCTGCATCCGCTTGCCCTGGCCTGCCGGCGGAATGCCGCTCGAATTCGGTTGCGAATCCGCGGCTGAAGACGCTCAGCAGGAAGCGCATCGTTTGGGTACCCGCTATTGCCACTTCGCCACATCGCATTTATCTCATCGCATGGCCACGTCGCAAATCCTGGCAGACGGCACATGGCATCGCGAAGCATGTTCGTGCCTGATCGGGGCGCCCCCAAGATAATGACGATTTGATGTTTCGACACACGATGACCTCATTGCAGGGCAATAGGAAAGGGCTACCATTTCACCCATGCTGACAGATCGCCAGATGCACCTCAAGCGATTCTTCGATATGAGTATTGCTCTGTGCGTCCTCATTCTAGGGTGGCCGCTCATCCTGGTGCTGATCTTGATCGCCACAATCGACACAGGGTCGATCGGACTCTTCTCGCAATCCAGAATTGGACGATTTGGCCGGCCTTTCAAGCTGTACAAAGTCAGAACAATGTGCCGTGGCCAAGAAGGGCCCACAGTAACCCACGCGGGCGACGTCAGAGTCACGCCGCTTGGGCGAGTGCTGAGGCGGTGGAAGTTAGATGAGTTGCCTCAATTTTGGAATGTGCTCTTTGGCTCTCTCTCGCTTGTTGGCCCTCGACCTGATATCGCTGGATTTGCCGATCAGTTACAGGGACTCGATCGACATATTCTGGATGTCCGACCAGGCATTACGGCGGGCGCTTCCATTCGGTGGCGACACGAAGAAACGCTTCTTGCTGCCGTGCCCGATCCGATCACATTCAATCGAGAAATCATTTGGCCCGACAAGGTGCAGTGCAATCTTGACTACATCAGACACTGGTCGCTCAGCGGTGACATTCGCCTCATAATGGCAACGCTGCTGCCAACCATCATCCACACGCGGTGGCAGACCATGACACTTGAACACCAAGAATTCTTCTGCTCTACGCACGAGACATCACGCCACACCGCCAAGTGATTGTGACATCCAGGTCCATCTCAATACCAAGGTCCACATAATGTCTGCCTGTAGAGACTATAAATGGAAATGGGACTGAAATTGAACTGATTACGGATGCTTAATCAGTCAATTTGACACATGAATGCTGATCACCATTCGGCGAATGATATACTGGCGGAACGCCCAAAATGAATGCGAGGGGGGGACAACGCTTGTTAATCACACGCCGAAAAATTCAAAGATACTTGGTCTCTGCTCGGCGAGATCTTTTGGCGGCTCCGAGGTATTGCAAGCTCGGCATTATGCTGGCCTTTGATCTTGTGGCGGTGATGGCATCGCTCCTTCTGGCTTTTGAAATGCGCTATGGAGACAATTTCGAGCT
>CAVOCO010000288.1:0-2716 GCA_963694215.1 Phycisphaerae bacterium | reverse complement strand
AGTTGTTGAGATCGAAGAAGGCAAGACTGCTGATACGACACTCGACTACGTCGAAGGCATGGCGTTTGACAAGGGCTACCTTAGCCCGTACTTCATGACCGATCCCAAGGCCGCTGAGTGCGTGCTTGAAGATGTGAGCATCTTGCTCTTCGAGAAGAAGATCTCGAATCTTCCTGATCTGCTCCCATTGCTCAATGCAGCAGCAAGCAGCGGCAAGCCACTGTTGATCGTTGCCGAGGATGTCGAGAACGAGGCGCTTGCAGCGTTGGTTGTCAATCGTCTTCGTGGTGTCTTGCAAGTCTGTGCTGTCAAAGCCCCTGGCTTTGGCGATCGACGCAAGGCCATGCTTGGGGACATTGCAGCGCTCACAGGCGGCACGTTCTTCGCTGAAGATCTCGGTCGAAGCCTCGACGATGTCAAGGTGGGCGAGCTGGGCAAGGCGAAGCGAATTATCATCAACAAGGACAGCACCACGATCATCAAGGGCAGCGGCAAGAAGACCGATGTTCAGATGCGAGTCAGCCAGATTCGCAATCAGATCGAAGCATCCACGAGCGACTACGACCGCGAAAAGCTCCAAGAGCGACTCGCGAAGTTGACCGGTGGTGTTGCGGTAATTTCCGTTGGCGGTTCAACTGAGGTTGAAATGAAAGAACGCAAGGACCGTGTCGACGACGCGCTCAATGCGACTCGATGTGCAGCGAAGGAAGGCTACGTGCCTGGTGGCGGCGTCGCGTATCTTCGAGCGCAAGAGGCCGTTGCCAAGGGTCGATCCAAGGCCAAGGGCGATGAGAAGTTTGGCTTTGACATTCTCTCTCGCGCAATGGAAGCACCTTGTGTGTGCATTGCTCACAACACCGGCGTCGATGGCGATGTCGTCGTTGAGAAGGTCAAAGATGGCACGGGTGGATTTGGCTTCAATGCCGGCACCGGCCAATACGAAGACCTTGTCAAGGCCGGCATTATTGATCCAGCCTTGGTTGTGTGCACAGCACTTCGAAATGCCGCCTCTGTAGCTGGCCTGATGTTGACTACTGACGTGGCGCTGACATCGCTCGACGACGACGTTGATCCGGTGAAAGGTGCCGTGATCTAATCGATCCTCTTTTCTCCCTACCGGGTCCCTCCCTTGTAATGCAAGTGAGGGACCCGGAATGGGTTGGATCACAACACTATGTCTACGACGCGCTGTTATTACGAAGTCCTCAGCGTCACCCGAGACGCATCGGGCGATGAGGTCAAGCGCGCATATCGCCGTATGGCGATGAAGTTTCATCCGGATCGCAATCCGGGTGACTCCGCAGCCGAGGCCAGTTTCAAGGAAGCTGCCGAGGCATATGAAATTCTTGGTGATCCCGAGCGTCGTCGTATGTACGACCAATATGGCCACGAAGGACTTCGGCAGCGTCCAGGTCATGCGATGAATTCGGACGACATCTTCTCGATGTTTAGCGACATCTTTGAGGGGATGGGCGGCGGCCGGGGTGGACGTCGGCGTCAAGTTCGCGGGTATGACCTCGAGTACCAACTCGACATGACCCTTGAAGAAGCCTTTGACGGTGTTGAACGGGAAATCACATTTACACGGCTTGATGTGTGCAGCGACTGCGATGGCGACGGAGCCGCTCCAGAAAGCACGCCTGAAACGTGTTCAACCTGTCGCGGTAATGGCCAGGTTGCGCAGGCCGGCCTTGGCGGCATGTTCCGCATGGTGACGGCTTGCCCGGCATGTCACGGAAAGGGCACGGTCGTATCTGACCCGTGCAGAAGTTGTGATGGCCGCGGTCGCCGCAGCGTGGAACGCAAACTCTCGGCCAAGATTCCAGCAGGCATTCATTCTGGCCAAGCTGTTCGCTTGACCGGAGAGGGCGAGCCACCACCACCGGAAGTTGATCCTGCGGGCCACGGCCAGCGCGGCGATCTTCATGTGCTTGTTCGTATTGAGCAGCACGAGAAGTTCGAGCGAGACGGCGACGATTTGATGGTGCTTGTGCCAGTCAACTTTACGCAGCTTGCCATGGGCGCCGAAATCGGAGTGCCGACACTCGATTCACTAGAACCACACACACTTCATGTCCCCGCTGGCACACAAAATGGCGAGCTATTTCGTATTCAGAGTCGGGGCATGCCGCAACTGCGAACGAGTCGACCCGGTGATCTCGTTGCGGTGCTCCACCTTGTTGTGCCGCGCCATCTCACTGATTCGCAGCGTGACTTACTCAAACAGTATGCCGAGACAGAGGATGTGGCAGTCGATGCCGATGCTCCCGGATTCTGGACACGTATCAAGGACGCAGTGCGTGGGCACTGAACCAAGATCAAGGTATTCATGATGAACACTGAAGAACTTCCAATTAATGATGCCAACGAGGACGCCGAGTCAATCGAAGAAGCCACCGTGACGGTGGTCGATGACGCATTGATTGGGCAGGTTATGGAGGAAGCTCAGGGCGACCAGCGTGCGGTGTTTGAGTGGTTTGTATCGGCTATTGAAGAAGCGAAAGATGATCGTCTTCGATCACTTGCAGAACTCTCAAACAACCAACGTCGCGCCAACGAGAACGAAGTGCGTGTGAGCCGTGCTGCTGTTGCTGGGGCATTGCGTTCCCTTCTTACCGTGGCCGACCAGCTAGATATGGCGCTTAGCCAGAATCTCGATGGCATGAGCGCTGACCAGTTCGCTGAAGGCGTCAAGCTTGCGAGCGCAGAATTTACT
>CAVOCO010000287.1:0-2755 GCA_963694215.1 Phycisphaerae bacterium | reverse complement strand
GCACGTCGCCGCTGCTAGGCTCAGTCACAGTGCTTGCAAAGATCACCTTGTTCGATTCAGTTGGATGAAACCAACCACATGTATTCGCTGATCCATCTGGAGTCAGTTGCTTGATGTTGTCGAGCCGCCATGATCCATTCTGATGATGCAAGTCTCCGAGATACATGGCATAGATCTCAGCTGGCTGCTCACCGGTAGCGGGCACCTCAATGGCTTGAAAGATTACCTTGTTGCCGTCAGGAGAAATGTATGACTCACCAGCCTTGACGAACTGGTCACCAAACGTCAACTGAATGGCCGAGCCGAGCGCACCACCGGATCCCGATACGATCGCAGCGACGGCCGCCTCCCCGCTGCCCTGATGCGGCAACTCTTGCGAGACTAGTTCGGGGCATATCAAAACAAGTGCAATGGTCGTAGCAAGCATTGGCAGATTCCTCTCCTAGATCGAAACAATTCTAGTCAGAAAGCGGCACGACAACCGGCCAACCAGGAAATTGCGATGGCGATTCATCTACACCAAGTTGTGGTCGTCGCCAGCACTCAAGTGTGGCTGTGCCTGTGTCTCGCTCAAGCCGAATGATGCCGTACCCGGGCATGCGGTCATGAAGATTCGCCGGATGACGGCCGCTCTTGACTGGGTTGGCGACCGCGTGCACCCGAATGCGATTTCCGAATCCATCAAAAAACTCACCCGTATACGGCAGGCCTGGCCTTGCGTTCTCGCCTGGATTCGGCGGAAACCAGCGTCGTGGCCAACCATTTGAAATCGCTGGCACCGAGAAAGCCCACGTACCGTCATCAAACGAGTCCACGCCATATTGCATTACAGCACCAAGATGCTGATCTCCACAGATATGAATCGCGTGCGACTTGGCCATCGATCGGACGGCGCGGTCACGGGGAGTTTTTGGCCATCCGTTTGAATCGGCGTCCGTTGCAAGGTGGTACCCCTCGGGGTACTCGCCAACTTCAAGAAATGGCAACGACTTCAACACCCCGCCCGACTTGGCTCCCTCGGGCAACGTGGCAAGATTGCAGAACGGCGTTTGCCCAAGCACCACACTGGCCCACCGATCGTCATCCGCCCCGCTCCACGCTTCAAGAAAGGCCTCTTGCCGCGGTCCAAGAAGTTCGGCTGCAGGAACATCAGACTCGGTCGCCGCATCAAAGCCCTCAGCCTGAGGCCACCCATTGCGGAAATTGCCCGCTGGAACAACCACGCTTGGCGACGACTTGAACATGCGGTCATCAAGAATGGCGCACGACACGCCACCCCAATTGAGATCCGTGAAATACACGCTAATGCCCTGATCAATTGGCGCTGGGTCCACCGGCGCAGGAAGGTGTGATGTCTGCGTGCGGTGCACCATGTTGACAAAGTCTGGCGGATGCCGATACCCGCCAGCATCCTGAGCGGTCAGTTCACCTGTTTTGGCAGCACGCTTGCCGCCGCTGCCCCAGATGTTCCCGTGGTAGACATCGTGATCGTCCGGAATAACAACCGTGGGTGTGTCGCGGGTCAATTCACCGAAGGCCCAGCACCAACGGAACCATTTATAAAGATAGTCGAGCTTGATGTTGCGGGCGTCGACTGGCGTCAGATCGCCCTCATAAATCTGATCGCCGGCGAAGAACAAAAGGTCTGGTTCGTGGGATCGAATTCCTGACACTGTTTCCACATGTGGAAGCCACAGCCCATCGTGGTTCCACTTGAGGTCACCCGTGTAGACCTTCTGACAATTCATCGCCGCAATCACAACCGAACCATCAGTCGGTTCCGCGGTAATGCGACCGGTCGTACTGACGGTGCGGACTGGTCCCCTTAAACTTGGTTCTTCAAACACCACACGGTAGGACGACTCGCGCGTGTGTTCCCAGTTCCCAACTCGAAAACTCGCCGTCCATGAATCCGAATCAAGCGCGGCCTCATCAACCGCATCCCACCCTGCACCGTGATTTACTTCAAGTTGCGCGATTCCTGGCGAAGCGGAGTCCAGCGGCGGAAACTGCGCCGTTAGATTCAGAACGCCCTCATCAACCGTATATAGCGTGCACAGCACAGGCCCCCACGCGCGATCGTCGTGAGTTTTGACACCGCTTCCGTCTATCGTCACATTGTCAAAGCCAAACTTTGCGCCGTGGGACACCAGCGCCACGGATCCCTGGCGCATCGACACCGGTACACCAGAAATCGAGTGCCATGTGCTCTCTCGATTTGCACTCGTGGCTGTAACTTGAAGGTTTCCTTCGATCATCTGAAGTCGAAGGTGAATGGTGGCGTCTGGTTCCACGAGTGTCTTTCGACCGTGGGTGGCCGAAACGCCATTCACAAGCAGCGGCACATCAGCATTGTGTACTGGCGTTTGAATTGACCAGTACCCACCCTTCTTCATGGGCTGCTCAAACGACCTTGCCTGCACGCTTCCGTTCTGCTCGACAACGACCAACAGGCCGCCATCTTCTGCGGGTACATGATGTGTTTGCGCCGTGAGCCGGTGGTCAATATCAGGACCGCCGCCACCAATTAAGAGGCCAACTTTGGCGCCATCTAACCACACTGCCGGCGGCAGGATGTCCACCTCAATGACCACCTCGCCAGCGTCTGCATCAATTGTTCGGCTTAGCACCTGCGCGGTCCGCATTGCCATGTTCGTCCGTGTCTCTGTGCACCACACAGCGCCGTCCTGAACCTCCCAGTCCTGCAACCGATTCGCCCACCAATCTGCCCCAAGCCAGACACGGTCCGGGGTGG
>CAVOCO010000286.1:0-2796 GCA_963694215.1 Phycisphaerae bacterium | reverse complement strand
GCCGCAATAGCCAATACGCCACCTGCCATTTGCGAACTAATAATGCCCACAAGCGGGATCATGACCAAGACAACCTTGAGCAGGAACCCGAAGAAGACCATCACGATGCCAAGGATGATCCACCCAGAGATATCACCATCCCAGTCAGTCCCACTCAGTCTCATGCGGCGGAGGATTCCCCATTCGCGGCGATAGGACCACTCAAAGATGATCAGGAAGATCGTCACGCAGGCCGCAAACAGAAGCGGAATTGTGGTGAGATTGCTTGGTTCAATATCGCCATATAGGCTGAACCCAAGGCCAAGCACGCTGCTTGTCAGTTGGAAGATAATGAAGCCGGCCAGAAAAACGGTATGCAGGCTAAATAATTCAATTCGACCTTGCATCGCAAGTCGAACGATTCGATAGCTAATCCAAATAGTGAGGCAAGCGAAATAGAAAGCGATGAGAAAACGCATGTGGCTGACTGGGCTCCTGCGGTCTTCCGAATGATATCTCGACCTGCGAGTGCGCGTGGATCTCAGCGCAAGATCAGTCCTTCTTCCCTATACACCTGCGGACTACAAGGATCGTTCGATCGTCTTGAGCGGGGCGATCGTTCCTGAAGGATTCAGTGTCAGCCCGTAATGTTTCGAGCATGTCCTTGAGTGGTCGATCGGAGCTGTGGGTCAGCAACTCAACCATGCGGTCGACGCCATAAAACTCGCCTTCTTCATCCATAGCCTCAAAGATGCCGTCTGATGGAATGGCCAGCAGATCGCCCGGCTTCATGGTGATCGTGGTGGCTCCATCAACAAGAAGGGTTTCGAGTACGCCAAGGGGCGGGGCATCGGCCTCGATAGACTCGACGGTACCGTCTTGTCGAATAAGCATCATTGGTCCGTGGCCCGCGGCGACTGATTCGATGGTGCCGGACTCATCGTCAAGCCGCCCGAACCAGGCGGTTACGAATTGCATCGCCGAGGTGTCTTGCCACAGTTGTTGATTGAGCTCGATCACAAGATCAAGCATCGGCGCATCAAGTCGAACAGCCATGCGGAGCATTGAACGTACTTGTGTGACTGAGATTGCGGGCCCGATGCCGTGGCCAGTTGCGTCGCCGACCATAAGTGTCGCGCCGCCATCACCTTTGATAGCGTCGAATGCATCGCCGCCTGTAGCATCAGCTGGCATGCTCCACCCGTAGATTTCCCATTCGGGCGAGTCTGGAAAACTTGATGGAAAAGTTGCTGCCTGAATCTTGCGTGCAATGTCAAGATCGTGCTGCAACTTGACTAGTTCGAGCCGGTCAGCGAGCAGTCGCGATCTACGCATGGCGACCGCCGATTGAGCCGCAAGCGCAGTTGCAATTCGTTCGCAGTCCGGACCGAACGGTCCTTTCCGACGATTGAGCACTTGCGCGACTCCAATAAGTTCATTGACATCCGATGCAACAAGCGGAATGGTCAAGATGGTCTTGGTTCGGTAGTTGGTTTTTTCGTCAATGCCTCGGTAGAACCGATCATCTGCATACGCATCTGGGATGTTGATGATTGTTCGATCGGCACCCGCGCTACCTGCGATGCCTTGCCCAAGTGGCACACGGATATCAGAGATTGATTCCATGAGTGAGCCATCTGGCCCATGTCCCGCGACGGCAACGAGTTCGTCTGTCTTTGGGCGGTACTCAAATACCGTTGCGCGTTCGGCATCAAGGATATCGCGTAGGCAATCTGCAACTCGCCGGATAACGGCCTGCGGATCATCTGTGCTGCCGAGTACTCGGCTGACTTCTAGTATGCAATCGACTTGTTCTTGTGAAACCTCTGGCATGGCGTGTGTCGTATGACCCTTATTTTTCTCGTAATTGAATGGTACGAGGCATGGGTTCCGTGTCGCTGTTGACAACCTCGGAGATGAGTGAAATTCTCTTTGATGAGCCTTCGAGTGCTTCAAGTGCAGCAAGGGCTTCCTGGGCCTTTGTTCGATCGCCCGATTGAATGGCAGAGGCGAGTTTGCTTGCAGTGACCCGGACGTCGCTGGTCAATGCTTCGGTTGAAATCATCCACAGTTCTACGACGGTGTCGCGGCCGACCACCTGGATCGGTCCGACTTCACATAGTGGCAGATCATCTGCTTGAATAAGCGATTTGGTACGGCCATCTATGAGAATAGATGATCCAAACTGCTTGTTGGCTGACTCAAGTCGTGCCGAAAGGTTGGCGACATCACCAATGACGGTGTAGTCATTGAGCCGTGGCGGCGCGCCGCAGTCGCCCACAAGCGCTTCGCCTGTCGCAATACCGATGCGAAGTCCAAGTGCTGGCGTTCCGGGAGCGGCGCTGGCATTGATCTCTCGCATAAAGTTCTGGCAGGCGAGCGCCGCGTGGCATGCCAGATCTGCCTGATTGGGTTGGTCACCGAAGGCAGACCAGAATGCGAGGAAACCATCACCGAGAAACTTGTTGACATAGCCCTCATGGCCAGTCACACGATCGGCAAGTCCGCTCATGCAACGGTTGAGTAGGGCGACTGTGTCTTCGGTATCAAGCTGCTCGCTGATTGTCGTAAAACCAGCAAGATCACCAAACATGACACACACTTCGCGTCGCACGCCACGCATGCCCAATGAGTCAGGATTTCGCGCAAGTTCGTCGACAAGAGCCTCTGGGACACGTGCGCGAAATTGAAGCGTGACGTGTCGTTTCTCTCGCTGCACCATGATGGCCCGAGAACTCGTTCCAGTTGCCCACGCGAGCGTGATTGTGACTAGCGGACAGGCCACAGGCAGTACGACATCTGCTTTCCAGAACATGA
>CAVOCO010000285.1:0-2799 GCA_963694215.1 Phycisphaerae bacterium | reverse complement strand
GATCCGGTTGCGCGTCGCATGATGAAGATCGCCAAGGAACGCAACCTGCCCCGCGCCATTGTCATCAACAAGATTGACGATGGCGGCGACATCGCGGGCTTTCTCGCGACGGTCAAGGCGACCTTCGGAAGTGAGTGTTGCCCGATCAATCTCCCAAGCGACAACGGAAGCTCGATCATTCGATGTTTCCAAGAAACTGAAGGAGAATCCGATCTTGGAAGCGTTGCTGGCTTTCACATACAACTCGTCGATCAGATAGTCGAAGTTGATGAAGTACTCATGGAAAAATACCTTGAGGCGGGAGAAGTGTCGCCTGATGAACTGCTCCAGCCATTCCGCCGCGCCATGCGTGAAGGGCACCTGGTGCCCGTATGTTTTGCCGCTGCCAGTGAAGACATCGGCGTCAATGAGTTGATGGACCAAATCGCTCGGTTGTTCCCAAATCCAAGCGAAGGCAATCCGCGTCCTTTGCAACGGGTCACCGACGAGGGGCGAGATCGCCTCACTGCAGTGCCCGATGAGTCGCTCTTAGCCATTGGTCATTGCTTCAAGGTGGCGTCTGACCCCTTTGTGGGCAAACTCTGCTTCTTCCGAGTGCATCAGGGTGCTTTCGATAACAGCACGCATCCAAAGGTCGGAGATGGCCGCAAGGGCATCAGACTTGCCCACTTGTATCACTACTGCGGGAAGAGTCACGAAGAAGTGCATAAGGCCGTGCCTGGTGACATTGTGGCAGTGTCCAAGGTTGAAGAGATCAATTATGACGACGTGCTGCATCTCGACGAGGATGGCTGGATTGCCATGGATACGATTGCGCTCCCGAAGCCAATGTTCGGTCTGGCAATTGAGGCGACAACCAAGGGTGCTGAGGCGAAGCTCGGCGACGCCCTCGCGAAGATGACTTCGGAGGATCCAACCTTTGTGATGGAACGCAATGTGACAACGAAAGAACTCGTTGCACGCGGCATCGGCGAACTGCATCTTCGCGCGAAGCTGCAAATGCTCAAGGATCGATACGGCGTTGACGTTAATACCAAGCAACCAAAGGTGGCCTACAAGGAGACGATTTCTGCGAAAGCCGACGGGCATCACCGGCATAAGAAGCAGAGTGGTGGTTCGGGGCAGTTTGGCGAGGTGTATCTACGCGTCGAACCAATTGATGGCTGTGCCGAGGGGTTGGTCAATGGACTCGAGTTTGTGGACGACACCTTTGGTGGATGTGTGCCAAAGCAATACCTTCCCGCCATCGAGAAGGGCGTTCGCCGCGTGATGGCCGAAGGTGCCATTGCCGGATATCCCATGCAGAATATTCGGGTCTCAGTGTATGACGGGAAGTATCACGCGGTTGACTCGAAAGAAATCGCATTCATGACGGCCGGACGCCGCGCCTTTGTTGATGCCGTGCAGAAGGCATCACCTGTGTTGCTTGAGCCATTTGTAAAGCTTGAGATCACGATTCCGCTGTGCTATATCGGTGACATTTCTTCAGATCTGTCTGGCCGGCGAGGTCGAATTCAGGGCACAGACATGCTGCCTGGCGACTTGGCCATTGTGACAGCCGAGGCGCCACTGTCTGAGGTCATGAGTTATGCCAATCAGTTGAAGTCGATCACCGGCGGTGCGGGCAGTTACGTGATGGAATACTCTCATGACGAGAATACCCCGCCGAATGTTCAGGCCACGGTGGTGGCGTCCTTCCAGCCTGATGGCGAAGAGGACTAACCCACATTGCCCTTGGCGAGTACCCTGTGCCGATGCTCATTCGGCGATGTGATTCGGCTCAGGCTCAAGATGTCACCATGGACGGCGTCGCAGGCGTGTCCATGCAAATGCTCGTGGGCCGCGATGATGCGGCACCGACATTTGCGATGCGGCACTTTGTGGTTCAGGCAGGTGGTCATACGCCCATGCATAGCCATCCTTGGGAGCATGAGGTCTATGTGATCGAGGGACAACTCCAGCTGATGTGCAACGACCAGCAGCATGTCATCTCGGCCGGGGACGCGCTGCTTGTGCCGGGTGAATCGGAGCATCAGTTTACGAATGAATCAGAACAACCCGCTCGCTTTCTCTGCCTCGTCCCGCTCGAGTTTGAGTGTGGATGCGATGTGCCAGGAAGCTGATTAATGAGTAGTTCACCAACGCTGCCACGCGGGTCTGCAACTTGGAGCATTTTGCTTTTTGGGATGTCTTGTGTGCTGCTTGTCTTGGGACTCGTTTCAACCGAAGATCAGTGGGGCGTTGCACTGTCCTTTGCCGGAGGCGGCGCAGCGGCAGTGTGTCTGATTGGAATCTTGCTCGCTCAGCCTGCAATTGCCTTCGTTGGCGCGGTCATTTGCATATTCGGCGGCATGGTGGCTGCATCGTTGGCGCAGCAGGATGCTCCGTGGGCTTCGCCGGTCTTGACGGCCGGCTTGCTTGGGCTTGTTGGGCTCGTGTTGCTCGGGGTGTTTCGAATGCTTGGCGGCTCCAGTGGTGTTGAAAATAACCAAGGGAGCGTGCGGGGTATTCTCGAAGAGATTTTGAAGACGAGCATGCTCAGCGACAATGCAAAGCGAATTCTATTCCGCGAGCGTGAGATGAAGTTGCTTCGCCAGACCATCGAAGACGATATTGAGCGGGGCGATTTTAACGCCGGTCTTGTGCTGTGTCGCGACCTCGATCGGTTGTTTGGCTACACCGAAGAGGCCGAACAGCTGCAGCACCGTGTCTTGCTTGCTCGCAATAGTCAGCTTGCTGCGAAGATTGAGCAAGAGGTCGAGCAAGTGACCACTCTGCTTGACGAGGGGCGACTTCAAC
>CAVOCO010000284.1:0-2804 GCA_963694215.1 Phycisphaerae bacterium | reverse complement strand
TCAGTTGTCACCACCAAGTGGCTTGATCGGGCTGCTTGAAGCCGATGTAGTAGATTTAGCCTTGTGCTCTTCTGTTGATCTTCTGAGCGCACCATTTGATGTGGCGTGGCTCGCGTCGACGCCGCTGGCCTGCAGGGGCGCCACGCAGACTGTGCGGTTGTTTTCGCAGCGAGATGTTCGGGACATCCGCACAATCCACTGTGATACCGATAGCCACACGTCAGTTGCATTGCTACGCATCCTGCTGGCTGAATACTGGAATGGGAATGCAGAACTTGTTCCACTCAATGATTCGAGGCCTGTCGAAGCACAGCTACTCATTGGCGACAAAGTCGTACAGCCAAACCTCACCTCTGATCAGTGGCCGGTACAGGAAGATCTTGGCGAGGCCTGGTTTGCTTACACCGGGTTGCCCTTTGTGTTTGCCGTGTGGATGGGCCGGGCGGATCGATCGGTGTGTATTCAACGCGCAGGTCGTGTAATCGACCGTCAATTGCGGTTGAACCAACACCGACTCGATGCGATTATCGCGAAGGAAGCACCGTCTCTGGGATGGGCGTGTCCCGACGCATCCAAATACCTCACGAGCCATATTCGTTACGACTTTGGCGAAGACGAACTGACCGGGCTTCTACTCTTCTTGGACAAATGTCGTGTGCATGGCTGCGGGGATGATCGAGCCGTGCCTGCGCCCTTGACCCTCTAAATGCGCCGCGAAGCGGCATTTCGCTGCAGCGTGGTGGGGGATCTCCACCGGCAACTCGAGTGGGCCTCTGCGGACGCTCGTCTTCGCCTGCTCGATGCAGCCGAGCAGCTCATCCGCGAGATTGATCTTGACCGGGGGTACCCCGTTGAGTTCGTCACCTTCCGGCTTACCGCATGGAAATCAGATGGCGACGATGTTGTCGAAACAGTTGCTGGCGAGGCGCTACTTGCTGATCTTGTCACCATGATCCAGCGCGTCAGCAGGCGCTGCGCGTTGCCACTGCACATCGATGGGTCATCTGCGTTACTGCTCGATGACGTATCGCGTTTGCTTGGCGTTTCGCAGCGAACATTGGTGCGTATGCGCCGCCGTGGGTTGGCCATGCGATATGTGCAGTGCAATGATGGGCGATTGCGGCTCGGTTGCCGCGTGGACGTTCTTGCGTGGTTTAAGTCACGGTGGTCAGCTCAAAAACAGGCTGGGCCGGCAATGTCAATCGAACAAGATTCTGCTCAAGACATTGTGGATGCCGCGCAGTCTCTCTCGAGTGACATGAGCTTGCCGCGGCTCGTTGACGCAATGGCCTTGAAATTTCGGAATCGTTCGGCCAGTTCGATTCGAAGTGTTCTTCGCCGCGGTGTTGATCGAGGTGATCTTTCGACGCCGGTGCAACGCAGACTACGTGATCGTGATGGACAGTTCGCATGGCGGGCCGACCGGCGAGGTATTCCGGTTCGGGACATTGCCGCGCGGCTTGGCGTGGGAGGGTCAGCTGTTCATCGAGCGGTCATTCGCTGGAGACGCCGCCAAATTGTTGCGTTTCAAGCTGTGCTTCCACCAGCGTTGATCGGGCAAGATGTTGGCGATGAAGAGGCCCTGTCGCCAGCCTGTGTGAACGTTTTTCTTGGCCAGTGGTCCGATGCGTTTGTGCTGTCGCCACAGTCCACTGACATTCCCCATCTCGAAGCGATGCTGGTTGCGATGCACGTCTTGCGGCGACGCTTTGGTGTCATCGCCACAGAGGTCTGTGGTCAGCCCGCTGCAGGTCAGATTGACCGCGCCGAAACAGATCTGCGTTGGATGACCCAGCTGCGATTTCGGCTCGTGATGCATCTTGCCTCGTCGCTCACAGAAACGATTCAGCAGTGGTGTAGCCGCGCGCCAGAAACGCTCTCGCTCGACATGCAGCGTGTTCTGTTGCGGCGGGGGCTTGCTGTATGCAAGCGGGTCGTCGAACGCCACCCCGCTGGTGAAGCGAGCCGGCTGGCGGCGCGGGCTCGTGTTGCCGTGGACCGCAACCTGGCAGAAATGACTGTGCCGCGATCCGATCTGGCAACGTCACGGCTGCGTACGCCGCCCACCATTCCATTGAGCGTGAGCGAGGTCTGGCGGGATGTACTGCCAGATCCCGCGTGGATTGCTCGTGTCGATACGCTCTTGCCATCCCAGCGCGAGCTTGTTGTGGCTCGATGGGGGTTCTGTGGTCAGCGACCTCGCACACTGCAAGATATTGCTCACGAGCGTGGCAGCACTGTGCCCGCGCTCGCTAGGGCCTGGGTCACAGCGCAGCAACAGCTGGCAAGGCCAAATCGGACCAATTGAAGACGTGAGATATCCAGCGGCTCAACGCTTGGAGAACTGGAATCGCTTGCGTGCACCAGGTTGACCGGGCTTCTTCCGTTCGACCCTTCGTGGGTCACGGCTGAGGAATCCACGATCGCGGAGCGTCTGTTCAAGTGAACCGTCATATCGCATCAGTGAGCGACCGAGCCCAAGGATGATAGCGCCAGCTTGGCCGGTGAATCCACCGCCATGCACATTGACCTGAACTTCGACGCCATCGGTGGTGTTGGTGGCATCGAGGACGGTCAGAATGTCTTTGTGATCTCGTTCTTCCTTGAAGAACTCTTTGAGTTCTCGTCCGTTGATCTTGAACTCACCCTTGCCAGTGCGGACTCGGACTCGAGCAACCGAAGCCTTTCGTCGGCCGGTACCCCAGAACCAACCGCCAGCGGTTGGCTTGGCTGCGACGGTCGGTTGTGGTTCAGGCGTAAGCATTTCCGAAGGGAGTGTTTCAACAGCTTCGGGGGTGGCGTCG
>CAVOCO010000283.1:0-2810 GCA_963694215.1 Phycisphaerae bacterium | reverse complement strand
CACTTCTTACTGATGAAACCGCAACGCTCCAAACGGTCGAAAATGCGAATCAATTGCTCAAGAACGCCATGCCGTTTGCCACGATTGCCACTGAGTCGAAGATCAGACAACTCCAGCGCAGATCATCTGAAATCTACGCTCATCGAATAGACGAGGCGCGAGATGAACGGGCACTCGAATTTGCTTCCATCGAAGAGCTCTTAGCGACTGATACACCGTCTCGATTTGATCGCGATGGCTGGGACACACAACAAAAGCAGCTCAGACGCGCCAAGCACATGCTCATACAGTTGCGAGAGCAACCTGCCGCTGACGAAGTCGATCTCCTAGAGCATGCCAATCGACTCGAACGACGCATTGCGCAACTTGAGGAGACGGCTCAGACTCGCGCTGATGCCATCAAGGATGCAGATCAGCTGATCGCGAAGCTCGCGACTATTCCACTCAGTGAGTGCAATCGACTTCAAGTGTGGGACGACCTACTCGATCGACACGCTGCACTGCTCACCGAAGGATCCTCACGCAATTGGTCAGACGGACATGCTCATGCCAAAGCAGCATGCGCTGTGCAGCAATGGCGAGAAACGGTCTACCCAATACTTAACCGATCGGGGCTCATGCCCGGGGCGACAGGGCGTAGCGATCCCGGCCGCGCCAAGACAAGCTTGCAAGCCCATATTGATCAATACGGTGACCACACGCCGTACCGAGGCGTTGCCAATCAGCTCATCGTGATGGCCGACGGCCTCAGCGAACAATCACTGAGCACGAGCGTGCGGCAAGCCATCGAGAAGACAGGCCTGCTTGACTTGCACGTGGCCAACACGGAGGATGGTTATCGTTATCTCAGGCCACGACCCGGGGGCTGGTCACGCGTAGACTCACGTCAGGATCTCACTGTTGACCCCAACATGCTCAAGCCACTCACCGGGACAGAAAGCCTTGACCTGTACTCCAATCCAAAGCCAGCCGCCATTGCATCTGCACTTCAGGAGGGGCTTGCCAAGTTTGAGTCGGACAGCGTGCCCACCATGGCAGGCGCATGCGATCTACTTCAGGCCATTGATTCAAGTAGTGAAGCAGATCAGTTGCTGATGCTCGCCACCTACCGCGAGATCTGGAACATCCTCCTTGCATCCAACATCCCCATTCCACCGGAAACGCGCACCCAAGCCGAGGACTGGCTCAATGTCCTTGCCGCCGCTGCGCCAGCTGCGGCACGAAGTGACTGGCCTCGTCTTGCGCATACCGCTGCGAGCTCCGAGCAGCACACCGCAAGACGCCAAGCACTCAATGCCCTGACGCGCAGGCCAGGCCAGGCCAACATTCGCCTTGTCAGTGCAATCCAGGCTGATGAAACTGCACGACTCGCTCGCCCGCGGGTGCTTCGCGGCCTCTTTGTGCCAAAATCAGACGTGCCGACCTTTATCGCCCGCCTCCTCGAATCCGAAGTACTCAACCCAGAAATACTGATGCAGCGCACAAGCGGCTGGCACTTTTTCCAAGTCACCGATGCCCTCGCACATGATGAAGAGGCCGTCATACCCCAAGGCGTCCCGCGACTGCCAGTTCTTCTCTTTGGTGCACCATGACACAATCCGAACAACCTGAACAGTCCGCCTGGTCGAGCAATACAGCACGAGTGCTTTCGTATGCCGCCACCGATCCAGAACGACGTCTCGCGCTTCCATCAGGACGATTTACGACGCCCGGAGGAGCCGCAACCATGCTCCTTGGGCTGGTCCTTATGGGAATCCTCTACGGTGGGAGTTGGGCCACTCGAGGCACAGAATTTGGCGATCTGGTGTGGCACTACCTGACGGGGTTTTCTGGAATACCAATTCCGATCGCCCTGCTCTCATGCTGGTCTGCCTCCATTCTGGTTCTCAAGGCGCTCAAGATTACAACGCAGCGAACCGCATTACGACTACGTTTCATGCCAGCAGATCCAGGATTCGTACTTTCGGTTGCGACTGTTGATCGTGTCATTGATTCCATCGAGAAAGGCGTTGATGAACCCCATCGATTTCTACTTCTTGACCGTGTGCTGACTGCGCTGAAGTCCATTCGGAATATTGGGCGCATTGGCGATCTCGACGAAATGCTCAATTCAGCAGCAGAAGCAGATGACGATGCAATGGACAGTGGATACACCGTAATCCGAGGCTTTATCTGGGCCATTCCAGTGCTTGGTTTTATTGGAACGATCATCGGACTGACTGAGGCTATTTCTGGATTCGGAGCAGTCCTTCAGGCAAGCGATGCGACAGTTGATGTGCTCACGACCAGTTTGACCGAGGTTATTGCAGGACTCGACACGGCATTTGTAACTACTGGAGAAGGGCTCATTGCGGCGCTCATCTTGCACCTCAGTCTGACATTCGTTCGGCGGAGTGACGAACGGCTGCTGGATGATTGTCGCCGGTACGCCGCGCGGAACATTACTGCTCATGTCCGGATCACACCGGACTCAGGGTCATGAGCCGGCGCCGGCAACGCGCAGCACCAATTAGCTTCTTCTCATTCCAGGATGTCATGATCGGCACCATTGGCGTTGTCCTGATCATTACCCTCGTTCTCCTGCTCAATGTCGGGCACCGAACCATTCACGCTGTTGCGGCGGCTGAAAGCACGGACAACAGCCATCTGCGTGCTGCCCTTGAGGCGCGTATTGAACTGCTCACTGCCCAGGTCGGTGTCGATGAAGTGCGAAATGCCCTCGCCAAGTCCAAAATGGAACACACCACGCAGAAGCAACGCAATGCAGCATTAGAAGCAACACTCGATACGCTTCTGGCCGCCCGCGATGC
>CAVOCO010000282.1:0-2840 GCA_963694215.1 Phycisphaerae bacterium | reverse complement strand
CCCTGCGCGGCAACGTCGCGGCGCAACGATATCCAGCACCTTGGGGTTCTCGCCAGCTACGCGCATTGGCCGCCACGAACCCAGTGACTCGCATCCAATCATTGCTCATGTCTCCATTGTGGACCTCAATCAAGATGGCCGCAATGACGTAATCGCCTGCGATATCAATCGCGGGCGGGTTGTATGGCTAGAGCAACAACTCGACGGAAGCTTCATTGAAACAGATCTCGCAGGCGACATACCAGCTCCGGTGCACGCCGAAACATCTGATATCGACGGTGATGGAGACCTCGACGTGTTGGTCGCATCGATGGGCATCATGCTTCCATCCAACGACGACATTGGCGCTGTGATTGTCTTGGAGAATGACGGCGCAAATCACTTTACGCCCCGCACCATCATGGACAACGTCCGCCGCGTGACGGACGTACGGCCTGGCGATCTGGACGGCGATGGTGATATTGATCTGGCCGTGTCACAATTTGGCTATGTCCAAGGCGAAGTGCAGTGGCTTGAGAATCTCGGGCAATGGAACTTTAAACGCCATCACCTCATGGATCGTTCCGGTGCGATCCACGGACCAATTGCGGACATCGACAATGATGGCGATCTTGACATCGTGGTGCTCTTCTCTCAGGAATGGGAAACGGTGCAGGCGTTTGTAAATGATGGCGCCGGGCACTTCACGCCCATCGTCCTGCACGATGTCGCAGATGCTGACTACTCAAGCAGCGGACTGTCAATGGGCGACATCGATGGGGATGGCGATCAAGACATTGCATGGACCAATGGCGATGCCTTCGTATCGGTCGGCTATCGCCCGCTCCCGAGCCACGGCTTGCAGTGGCTCGAGAATCGCGGACATCTCGACTTTGTCTTCCATCGCATTGGCGACTTCCATGGCGCCTACGATCCAACCATTATCGACCTCGACGGCGATGGTGACCAAGACATTGTGACAGTGAGCGAATTCGCCTACTGGGATGAGCCAAACACGCCATCACTGCGATGGTGGTCACAAGAGCCCGGCGGCATCTTCACCGCCCAAGATCTTGCCGCTGCGCCAACCCACCTTGTCACATGCGACGCGGGCGACCTCGACGGCGACGGAAAACCAGACATCATCGCTGGTGGCATGGCGCTCTATCAGCCGTTCGACAAGGTCGACCGCATTGTGCAGTGGACCAACGAAGGGCAACTCAGCACGCGTGCTGCGCCGCCCCCAAGCCGAGCAGATGCCCGCGTTGATGCCGCAGTGAACGAAGCACCCGACGCCGGCACACGGGGCATGATTTGTCATGCAAACGCACTTCCCACCAAGGCCGACTCGCACTACGAAACGGCCGAACATGAATTGCCAAACGAGCCACGCTGGCCGTACTTCCGAGGCCTTCTCGATATTGAAATTGGCGACAGTGAGGCTGCGCTGTCTCATCTTGAACGAGCGGCAATGCTCGACCAGTCGTATCCCACTCTTCAATCACGGCTTGGCGAACTGTATGCAGGACAAGGCAACTATTCCGCCGCCGAACAAGCATTTCTCCGTGCTGGCGATATACCACTTGCCATTCTGGGGCGCGCCGAACTGGCCTTCCGGGAAGCTGCCTGGCAAAGCGTGCTTGACATTCTCAGCGGCCACGACATCCCTGCAAGCGAAGCAATGCGAGCGGCAGCATGGGCACATCTTCGCGGACAAACGCCTTCCGATTCAGCGGCAGTAGACATGGGCCTGCAATATTCAGACCCCTGGCTCAACGACATGCGAGCCCACGCTGTGCTTGCATCAGCCATGGTCGTACAGGCTCAAATTGCATTCATCAATGGCGACATCGTTCGCACGGATCGCCTGCTTCGCGCCGCAGTTGCAGCAGAGCCCAACGACCCAGATGCTCGGCTCGCCCTATCCAATCTGCTCTTGCTTCCCACCCTCTCCACACCAACATCCATCGACGAGGCGACGCAGCATCTCGACCGAGCCCTTCGCACGGCGCCCAACGATGTCGCCATTCGATCACAGCGCGCATGGGCAGTCTTCTTACAGGGACGACATGATGAAGCTGCCGCAGTGTGGGAACAAATCTTAGATGAAGAGCCCGCTTACGCTCCAAGCATGCTCAACCTAGGACAACTCCACGCGCAGGCAGGCCGGCATGAACTTGCGATTGACTACCTTCGTCGCGGATTGGCTGTCCCGCGAGACTCTGCCTTTAGCGGATCATTTGAGGGGCCCTATCGCGCATCTTGGCTGCTAAAAATGGCAAGTTCTGCCAAAGCAACCGGACACAAAGATGAAGCAATTTCGGCTTATGCCAATGCGATTCGCCTGACTCCGAATGACCCGGTCGCTCGGTTCCAATGTGGAAATATGCTAGTTGGCATGAAGCGATTTGACGAGGCAATCATTCAGCTTGAGGCGGCCAACGCCTTGCTGCCAGGCAAGCCCAAGCACCTCGCGGCGATTGGCTTTGCGTTGTTCCAACTTGGTCGCCTTCAGGAGGCCGAGTCACGACTTGAAGAGGCCGTCCGTAGAGCACCGAACTATGCATTGGCATGGTTTCACTTGGGGAATACCAAGATTGGGCTTGGCGATGTCGACGGCGGCCGGGCGTGCTTTGCGCAGGCGCTACAGGCACAGCCGGGATTTCTAGCAGCGCAGGAAGCAATGGAAAAGACACGCTGATGAGCGGCGAAGGGGCAAAGTGCCGACCCCGGGTCCGCCGCCTCACATCATATTTTGTCCAGAATCCCCTCGCGGCGGCACATGTGTCACCGACAGAGCCATAACCCTCTAGACCGTGGTGCTTGCAAGCACAGATCACACATACATTCACGGGCTCTCA
>CAVOCO010000281.1:0-2840 GCA_963694215.1 Phycisphaerae bacterium | reverse complement strand
GACGACCTTCGCGAGAGCCCCTCGCTACAGATTGCGGAGGCCCTTGCGGGCCTTGGCACCCTTGACCTTATCGTGTGCGAGCCGAATATCGAGTGCTTGCCTGATTCTCTCCAGCACTCACATGTCACCCTGACATCAAGCGAAGAGGCCATTGCGGCCGCGGACATTGTGCTATTGCTTGTAGACCACCGGGAGTTTGGCGATGTTGATCGCAGCCTCCTTCACAACCGAACAATCATTGATACACGAGGACTCTGGCGATGAAGCAGTTATTGGTTCGAAAAGGCGAAGTTGCAGTCACTGAAGTCGCATCGCCTGCGATAGGCCCGCGCGAGATTCTCGTGCAGGTTCGGCACTCGTGCGTCTCAATCGGCACCGAGATAAGCGGCATCAAGATGTCTGCGCTCCCGCTTTGGAAACGGGCGATCAAACAGCCCCACCACGCCAAGAAGGTCGTGGGAATGATGAAAGATCAAGGCATCAAGCGTGTCTTCGATCGAGTAACCGGAATGCTCAATGCAGGAACGCCAACCGGATACTCCGCTGCTGGCGAGATTGTCGCGATTGGTGATCTGGTCGATTGCTTCTCTGTTGGCGACCGGGTCGCCTGCGCCGGAGCTGGTATCGCAAACCACGCCGAATATCTTGCTGTACCAGTCAATCTCGCAGCGAAAATTCCAGATCAACTTGGCACAGCTGAAGCGAGCACGGTGACGCTCGGCGCCATTGCCATGCAGGGTGTCCGCCGAGCCAACGCAACCCTTGGTGAAACTTGGGTGGTGGTCGGTCTTGGAATTCTCGGGCAGATCTCTGAGCAACTGCTTCGAGCCAACGGGTGCCGCGTTATTGGTACTGATATTGATTCTCGGCGTATTGCAGTCGCCCAAGAAATGGGAATGCATGCAGGCATCGATCCTTCAACAGAGGATGTTGCCAAACGCGTTCAAATCTTGAGCGATGGCTTTGGCGCTGATGGCGTCATCATTACAGCAGCTGCGAGCGAGAACCACGACATCATCGCGCAGGCCATGCAGTGCTGCCGCAAGCGTGGCAAGGTGGTCATTGTTGGTGATATTGGACTCAACCTCAAGCGGAACGAGTTCTACGCCAAGGAACTCGACGTGCTGATCTCGTGCTCGTACGGTCCTGGCCGGTACGACCCGGTATACGAACAAGAAGGCCAGGACTACCCGCTGCCATACGTTCGCTGGACCGAGAATCGAAACATGGAGGAGTACCTCCGTCTTATGGCAGATGGCCAGGTGTGCCTTGATAGGCTCCAGCCCACGACATTCCAACTCGAGCAAGCACCTGCTGCCTATGAAACACTCAAGGGCGACGGCGAAAAGCCGATGCTTGTGCTGCTTGAGTATCCAGAATCTGATCCAAAGACGCGTACTCGCACTATTCGGGTAAGCAAATGCACACCCCACCGCGATGGGCAACTTCAAACAGCCGTCATCGGCGCGGGCGGCTTTGCTCAGGGTATGCATCTCCCAAACCTCCTGAAACTCAGCAAGAAATTTGCGCTCAATACAATCTGCAGCCGCACAGGCACGAGTTCCCTCGCAGCAGCCAAGCAGTTCGGTATTGCCACGGCCACAACTGACTATGACGAAGTACTCGCCAATCCAGACATCAACTTGGTCATCCTCTGCACACGGCATGATCTACATGCTGACATGGCCATCTCGGCGCTTCGCGCGGGCAAACATGTCTTGTGTGAAAAACCGCTCTCGCTCACCACAGAAGGACTCGATGCCATCGAAGACTTCTATGCAGATGGCGATAGCAACAAGCCCGCATTGATGGTCGGATTCAATAGACGATGGTCTCCTGCAGCCAAACGGCTTCAAGAACTACTCGCCAACAGAACCTCCCCGATCATCGCTCACTACACAATGAATGCTGGCTACATCCCACTTGACCACTGGGTGCACGGACCCGAGGGCGGCGGCCGAAATGTAGGCGAAGGCTGCCATCTGTATGACTTGTTCTTTGCGCTCGCCGGATCTGGACTAGTTGATGTGCAAGCCCAGTCCATTGCCCCGCAAGGCAAGCAGTGGGCCCGCAACGACAACTTTACTGCAACCCTACGATTCGCAGATGGCAGCGTCTTCACGCTTCTCTACACCGCAATGGGCAACAAGTCCTACCCCAAGGAACGTATGGAACTCTTCTGCGAGGGCACCGCCTACGTACTTGATGACTACAAGTCACTTCAAGTCCACGGCTCAAAGACCAAGGGCTGGAGCAGCATGACCATGGAGAAGGGGCAGCTCGAAGAGCTCGTCGCCCTGCATGCTGCCATTGAACACGGCAAGCAAGTGGTCCCAGTCGAAGAGACCATCGCGATTAGCCGGGCAACGCTTGAGATTGAACGCCTTCTTACTGATGGAGCCACGTGCTGAGGCCGCTGATCGATCGCAGGGGCGATTCCCAAAGCACGCCGACCACATGAACCATGACGTGCGTCTACGTTTCGATCAATGATTTCGGTAACTTGTCTTGGAGGCAACGCCACCACGTGAATGTTTCGCAGAAATCCTTAGCTCCCCCGCGGTCACTCGCAAGACGAATCACATCGCCGCCGTGGATTTTTGGACTCCTTTGCGTGGCCGCCATGTTGGTCTGGGCACTTGTGCTCTTGCAACCAACAGGCAGGCAGATCACGATTCCGACAGCTGTTCTTGGAGACGGGCTCACGCCTGACTCGGCTGTAGCCATTGGCACGACACAAGTGGCCACAACCCACTCATCGCTATCACTTCACGAAGCAGAGCCACCAAATGGCATACAGATCTCTTGGACCGGAAACACAAACACTGTTATGGAACTCG
>CAVOCO010000280.1:0-2852 GCA_963694215.1 Phycisphaerae bacterium | reverse complement strand
CTCAGGAAGGAGTCCCGCTGTGACGACCACTACGTTGGACAATCTTGCTGCAGGAGACACTGGCACGATTACGGCCATGTCCGGCGAAGATGCGGCGACTTTGCGTGCCATGGGACTCCGTGAAGGAGTTGAGGTCACAGTGAAGCGAATTGGCGAGCCATGCATCGTTGATGCCGGTCACACACGGCTTGGACTTGCTCGTGCCTTGAGTGGCGTGGTCGAAGTCACAACGCCGCACTGAAACAGAGCCAATGCAATCGCCAGACCTCACGCCATCAGCAGACGCTGATTCCAGCAATGCTTCAAAGACCATCGCGCTTGTGGGCCAACCCAATGTTGGCAAGACCACACTCTTCAATAAACTCTGTGGACTTCGATCGCATACCGCCAACATCCCTGGCAGCACGGTAGACGCGTACGTTGGCCGCTGGGCGCACGATCGCCTCATTGATCTCCCAGGTGCCTACTCGATTAACCTTGATCAGCCCGAAGCTGTGGTGGTACATCGCTGCTTGATTGGTGACACCACTGACACATTTCATCCAGATGTCGTCCTACTCGTCTTGGACGCTTCCAATCTTCGCCGTGGCTTGCACCTTGCCATCGAAACCCTTTCGATTGGATTGCCATGCGTCGTCGCGCTCAATATGACCGACATTGCCCGCAAGCGTGGGTTCGAAATTGACGCATCGAAACTCACATCGTGGCTTGGATGCGAAGTGGTTTCAACCAGTGCTCGGAGCGGCGTTGGCGTTGAGAAACTCGCATCGACAGTGGCCAGAGCGCGCAAAAGTGATGTTGCGCTCCCCAATGCCGATGACGCAGCCGCATGTGATCAGTGGGTCGATGGGGTCATCAGAGAAAGCACGCCGCACATTCCTGCCAATACAAGCGATCGCCTAAGCAATCGGCTTGACCTCGCCTTCACACACCCCATGCTCGGCGTGCTCGTCTTTGGGGTTGTCATGGCTGGCCTCTTCTGGGCCATCTTCGCATTTGCATCCGTACCGATGGATCTCATCGAGACCATATTCGGTCATATCGGCGGATGGCTCAATGGCGTGCTTCCTGAAGGCGACATCCGAGACCTGCTTGTGGACGGCATTGTGGGCGGACTCGCGGGCACCGTTGTGTTTCTGCCGCAAATCCTATTACTGTTCTTCCTGATTGCCTTGCTTGAAGATACCGGCTACCTCGCCCGCGCTGCATTCGTGATGGATCGCGTCTTGCGACACTTTGGTCTACCAGGGCAGGCCTTTGTTCCAATGCTTTCGGCTCACGCATGCGCGATCCCTGCAATCATGTCTGCCCGGTTGGTGCCAGATCGACGTGACAGACTTGCCGTCATCTTGACCGCCCCATTTCTGTCCTGTTCAGCCAGACTTCCGGTTTACGTCCTCTTGATCGGCATCATGTTCGGCGATGAACCGCTCCTCGCAGGCCTGGTTTTTGCCGGCTGCTATGCGCTCGGAATTTTCGCAGCCCTCGCTTCATCATGGATCGCTCGCCGTACTTTGCTGCCCGGCGCTGCACGGCCAATGGTGATTGAACTTCCCCAGTACCAATGGCCCTCCGTTACCGCCGCCCTGCTGACCTGCTGGGATCGTGGATGGCTGTTCCTTCGCAAGGCTGGCACCGTGATCTTGGGCATGGTGATCGTGCTCTGGTGGCTAAGCGCTTACCCAAAGCCACCAGTCAACATCACATCGGCACCATCACAAGGTGTTGTCGCAGTTGCCGACACCGCCACGCAGTCGCCTATGGCCTACTCATTCGCCGGACGAATTGGTCAAACAGTGCAGCCTGTCTTTGATCCACTTGGCTGGGACTGGCAACTCACAGTTGGCGTCATGACTTCATTCGCTGCCCGAGAAGTATTTGTCTCCACCATGGCTGTGCTCGTAGGTGGCGGCGATGAGGATGACCCAGAAGTGCTCAATCGCATCGCCCACGCGAAGCAAGATGACGGCAGGCCGATGTTGACATCTGCCACAGCTGCCAGCCTACTGATCTTCTTCGTACTGGCTATGCAGTGCCTACCGACACTTGCTGTGACAGCTCGCGAAGCGGGTGGATGGAAGTGGGCCCTGCTTCAATTCGGATGGATGACGGCCGTGGCGTGGGCCGCTGCATGGATCACCTTCCGAATTGCGATTATGATGGGGGCTGCCTGATGCCATGGGGTTCATGGCAATTCTGGGTTGTAAGCCTTGTCGCCTGCGGCGCTGTCGCCATTCAGTTGCGTGCCATCTTGCCGCTGGTGTGGGGGCGCAAAGGTAAGCGATTGAGCTCAAAGCGAGCACACCTCACACTAGAAGGTCAACACATGAAACGATCTCGACGATCCTCTCAATCACGATGATGCAACAAGACGCAACCATCGCGATTGTTGGAGCTGGCGCCATGGGATCCGCAATCGCTCGAGGTGCTCATTGTGCTGGCCGCAATGTGACAGCGCTTGCGAGCCGGCACCATGATCGAACAACCGAACTTGCACATGAACTTGGAGCAGTACTTGTCACCGATGCAGCCGATATCGTCGAGCACGCTGATGTCATTCTGTTGTGCGTGCCTGATGATGCAATCGCCCCGGTCGCCGGAACGCTCAAGAATGTCACAGACAAACTCATTGTGCACACTGCAGGGGCCAAAAGTCTGACCGTGCTCGATGTTGCCGCAGGACGCGGCGCCGCGACCGGATCACTTCATCCAGTCATGGTGGTGGCCGCGAAGGGCCGCGGGCATAAAGCGCTCCAAGGCGCCACGGCCGCCATTGATGGCGATGAAGCAACTTGCGCATGGCTGAGCGACTTTGCCCGTGATCTTCATATGGATCCTGTCACAATTCCCGC
>CAVOCO010000279.1:0-2853 GCA_963694215.1 Phycisphaerae bacterium | reverse complement strand
TCCAGTCGTTTCGTTGATGCAGTCGCCAGCAAGGACGCGGTTGATTTCTGGTGCTTCCCCGCGACGCAGCAAGTCGAGCATGCCAGCGAGATGTGGGGGGTCATTGCGGCTCATGGTCGCGCAGCCGCAGCCGGCGGCTACCGAGCCTGGTACATCTGCGAGATGGCGTACCTCAACCCCGCGGCTCGCAGCGTGGTCGATGGCATTGCGTACGAAGTGCCCCTCGGTGCCGATGGCAATCTTGCTGCCTGCAGGGGCCTGGCTGATAAGCGACCAGAGATACTTCGTGCTACCGGACCCATCTGCAGCTTGAACCACTTCGAGCGGACACTCGGGGTGTACATGCACTTCCCAGCCTTGCTCGTGCCACCAGGCGATCTGCTGCGTTGTGAATACGGTGTGCACGCCGCAGAATCCACCCCAGACAATCATCTTGGCCTGGTCGAGCCGTTCAATCCCACCGTCGATATCGCTGAGTTCAAAGTCGCGTGGCATCGATCGTGGGTCCGGCAGGACAACGCACTGAGCAGGGGTGAGCCCAAGTCGATGGGCGGTATTGGTTCCGAGATGTTCGTCAGGCACGAAGAATATTTTGTCAGCTGTCTTCATGATTGACGCGGTCACATGGTGCGCGTTGCTGCTTGTGCATACGGCGCCGCCGGTTCGCCCAGCAAGCGCCTTGAGGTGGCCCGATGTATTCATGTAGGCGACGGTGGCAATTGAATCGCTATATCGATCGGCAAGCTGGGCTGCGATCGGATCGACAAATCGATCTTTGGCCATCATTTCCATTGTGCATCCAGCACGCGGATTAGTAATCCACACGGCTTGGTCATCAGCGGCCAGAATGGCAACCGTCTCGGCCATGAAGTGCACGGCTGACTCGACGATGACCCGCTTGGTTGGCTGCATGCGTGCTTGCATCGCGAGCACATAGCTGTCGGCAACTGCGCCGCCATAACGCTCGACAAGCTTGACGATCTCGCCGCCCATATAGAAGTGCGCCAGAAGTAGAAGTGAATCTCCAAAGTGGTCAATCGCGGGCTCGACGTATCGGTCAAGCCATGGCAACACCTGCTCTGGAGTGCGGTCCGGCAGGGCGAGGTACTCTTCGGCATAGGGCCGAAAGGCTTCGTCGTACCGATCAAGCGGCAGGTCCCGCTGGCAGATTGGCAGGCTTGGCTCGAGCACGAGTCCGGTGGCGGTCAGATTGGTAAGGGGCTGAGACATGCGAGCGGGGCATTGTAGGCTTAATGCGCGCATACGCCGACAATGCAGCGATGAGTAAATTCCCTCATGCAACAACGCCCCCGACCAGTATGGTCGGGGGCGTTGCGTTGAGAAACTAGGTGAGGGAGATATTCAGCAGTTGCTGCCGTAATTCTCCAGGACAAGCAAGATGTCATTAACGTCGTAGATCGACCCATAGCCACTTACGGCCTCAAGCAAATCGTCAACGTTGACACCACCATCGCCATTCAGATCGCCTGGGCATGGCTCGCCACCACAGTTGCCTTCTGGTCCAGCAATGGTCAGCATTCCTGTGCCCTGGCTGCCTTCGTCCCACCCGCCGACGCGAATGAGCACAATGTCGCCTTCGGTGACATTGACGATGATCTCTGACGTATAGCCAGCGCAATCAGTCGTGTCATCATTGCACGCGATGACAGCGCCCTGGCAGTCGCGGTCATACAACACGAGGTCCGTGTCGTAATCGGCTGTCCCGCATGTGCTCACGAGAAGACTGCCATCAGCACATGCTTCATATGTAAACCAGATGTCGTGATACGTCTGGCCATCGAATTCGCATTCGGCATGCAGATCGCCATCGGTTGTCGCATCAAGTGTGCTGAAGTCCCACATGCCGTTCTGCAACGGGAATGCTTGGCTGCAGTCATCCGGATTCGGAATGGCACCAACTTCAATGGTGACGATTGCCTCGTCTGAATAGATGCCATCGGTCGTGCGGTAGCCGAAGCTATCGCCGCCGAGATAGGCTGGATCAGGCGTATAGATCACATGATCGCCTAAGTTGACAAGCGTGTAGGGAGCCGAGTTAATGGCTCCGGCGCCTGGGTCACTCAGCATGCCGAAGTTCGGCAGACTACCAATCTCGAAGGACAACGGAAGGCCTTCTGAACTTGCGCCCATAAGCTGGATGTCCAGCGCAGTGTCTACCTCGGTCGCCGTACTGATATCGGTCGCAGAAGGTGGGCACGCAGTGCCTGTAGAGGCAATCTTGAGCGTCCACGAGTTAAGCGATCCTTGGTCAGCACCAGCATTATCGCTTACGCGAAGCGTCCACGTGCCGGTCACAATCTCGCCAACGAAGTCGCCAAGCTCTCCAGGCCCATCGGGCAGGATGCCGCCGTCATCGTCGTAGACCACATTCACGTTTTCAGCGGCACCACCCGATCGGTTGTGCAGCCGCACAACGACGCCGGTTGGTGATTCGAGGTCTACGATGAGGTCGCCGATGTATGTGTGCGAAATGTTGAGTTCGACATCGATGTCACCAATGCAGTACCCGTCGCCAATCTCAATCAGACTTGTGAGTTCAGAGTTGTCGACAATTGGAATAGGTGTGTCATACGCCGTGTATGTGAACCGGCCAACATCAAGGGTCACGTCACGCGTTGTGTCGCCATCGCCAATGCCGTCCAAGTTATCGAATGTCACTGATCCATAAACCAGTCCCACTGGCAGGTTGTCTGCAGCTGAACCAAATCCAACGACGATCTCAGCACTGTCGCCCGTTCCAGAGAGTGGCACGTCGAGACTACCCGGTACACCATTGAGCGTGAGCCACGGTTGGCTTGCCGACACACGCACAGTGGTGGGAGTCGGACGATT
>CAVOCO010000278.1:0-2883 GCA_963694215.1 Phycisphaerae bacterium | reverse complement strand
CGACCCCACCATAACTAATTGCATTATTCGCGACAACGTCGCGACATCCAATTACTGCGTCCTCTCGTCAGGCAATCCATATTTGGCCAACAATCTGTTCTGCAGTAACTCGCCCAACAACGTAGCGGTCACATGGACCGATGGCGGCGGCAATGTCTTTGATGACAACTGCTCCGGCACCGAGCCCTGTTCTGGCGATGCCAACGGTGACAACGCTGTGGACGTCAACGACGTGCTCACCGCCATCAGCGCATTCGGCTCGACCGACGGGTCTGGCGATGTCAATGATGACGGCGTGTGTAATGTCAATGACATCCTCTTGATCGTGTCTAACTTCGGCAGCAACTGCTGACTGAAACGTAATCAATCTTGCTCACCCCCAACGCCCTCGCAGCCCCGCTGCGAGGGCGTTGTCATGCGCGGCAAGAGTTTTTCACATCGGCCTGACCCTGGTGCTCATGGCTTACCAAGAGCAACACAACGCATGAGATAGAAAAAGGGGTCCAGGCAAGACACCTGGGGACGAAAGCGAATGAGCTGGACTTCAGCCTTGAGTCTGGCATGGAGACTTACCCACCTGCGCACGATGGCGCCTTTCGCTACAGGCTGGCGTGACCCCGTCTTCTCTCAATCTACTGCACCACTACTCCCCCATCGCACCTGATACCGGCCTCTCAAGTGTGAAGAAGTCGATAATCTTGCCATCTTGATCAAAGGCCCGAAGTTCAAAGGTCTTGCCGCTTGCCGTCACAATGCAAAAGTGATGGCCGCGATACTTCTGAGCAGTAAACCATGTCCGTGTGGGGGCGAAGTCCTCGAGGTGCCCGCCACCACCACCAGTCGTGACGTAGACCACACCATGGTCTTCATCGACCTGTCCTGCCCGAAGCGGCCACGTCCGCTCATAGACGTGAATGTGTCCGTTGAATACTACGTCTACGCCATATTGTTCATACAGTGGCACAAGATGCTCTTGAATGCTCACGTCGCCCCAGCTTGAGGGGCCTTTCCACGTGTCGCCATAGTCATTGCTGTCTGATGTATATGCGGGTTGATGATGCTGCACGATCTTCCATGATGCGTTCGATTCAGCAACGGCCTTCACAAACCACTGATACTGCATGGACTCTGGCGAGACGTCCTTGTTGGTATCCAGCACAAATACATGCACGTCGCCCCAGCGATAGTCATAGAAGTACTCTTGTCCGGGAAGCGAAAAGTAGTCGTAATACAGCTGAGCATCCCGCTCATGATTGCCAAGCGTGGGGTAGATCGGAAATCGGCCAAGCAGATCACCAGTCGACCCGAAGAACTCGTGCACCCACTCTCGCTTGACTGTCCCCGTTCCTACCAGATCGCCACAATGCATAATAAAGTGTGGCCGGTGAGACCATGCGAACTCAGACATCATGGCAGTGACTGCTGGGTTGTTCTGCGTATCGCCGACCACAATAAATCCAACCGGGGTACCCGGGCGAATCATGGTCTGAAACGTGAGTAGTTCACTCTGCACGATATCGCTGCCGCCGCCGCTGCTCACTCGATAGAAGTAGTTCGTCTCAGGCTGGAGCCCATCAACTACAACCTCATGCATCAATGAAAGCTGCTTGATTACAACTTGGCTACCAAGTTCTGCAGTGGGGCCATACTCGATAATGCCCGCTGTGGGCCGGGTGGTTTCCCACATGATGGTGACCGCATCGGATGCCGTGGCCTGTAAATAGGGTCCCACCAAAATGCGAAGTGGCGCCTGTGGAACTGTCTGATTCCGCATGCTTGGGTAGGCATTGAGTAGATCTTGCATATCAGGACCGCTGACTGCACGATCATAGATACGGATGTGCTGCAGCGAACCAACGTGTGGGTTCAATTCGTTGTCGTCTAGATAGGCGCCGATTGCCATTGATCCGCTCGCCGGATATCGAATGTCTCCTGATTGCTCATACGACTGAGCAACCTGAACGCCATCGACCCAGAGACTCATACGCTGCCCGTCATAGACTCCGGCCACGTGATACCAGCGATCCATCGCGAAGGATGCTGGGTCGGTCAGGTATGTCAACAGACCGTCTTTGTCATCTGTCTCTGCCCCGGCAAGTGCGAAACAGAATTTGTCATTGCGATAGCCAAGTAGCCACCCTTCCTCCGTAGGCCCGTTGTCTTGAATCAACCCGACAAACCCGCCCCACTTCTGCGGGGAATGCACGCTGACCCAGGCCGACACCGTAATGTCACGTTGTGGCATGTGCACACGGTGATCGTCGTATTCGCCGCCGACCGCAACGGCCCCAGAGCCATCGAGTACGAGGCACACTCCATGTGATCCGCTGAGCACATCAATGCCGTGGCCAAGCGAGGCTTGCATTCGACCCGCTACTTCGGTGATTGCATCGCCTTGGATGTGAACCGGGTGAAACACCCAGTGCTGCCTGAGAGACGAGTCAACCTCCGCAGCGCCATCGTGTATACCAAAGACGAGAACGGCAAATAATATTTGGTTCATCATGAACATGACAGTAGCACAATGCCATTTTATGACCACGCCATGAACAAGACAGTTCACATCGATGGAGTGCCCGGGTGCTGCAAATGAAGTGAACCCGCGTGCCGCTGAAAGAACTGGGCGGTAGCGGACGATGAGCGGTGTCAGCAAAGAGAGTTATAGGCAAGGGCCAAGTAGCAGAGCGTCCTGCCAAGTGCGGCAGTGTGACACGATCAGGCAAGCACGCAATAAATCGCTACACCTGCCACACCATCGACGCGACAACACACCGATGGCCGCAAAAAGGCCGCTTTCGGCCGCTCAGGGGCAACCACCCCAGGCTCCGACCACGATGAGAAGATCGTTCGTATTAACGACTCCGTCTCCATTGATATCGGCAT
>CAVOCO010000277.1:0-2883 GCA_963694215.1 Phycisphaerae bacterium | reverse complement strand
GGCTAACGTAGCGCGGAGGTCATCTTGCATATCCACACCCCCTCTCCCCGCAGCAGCGGGTGAGATGCGGCGTAGCGGCCGAGGCGGGTTTCGCCGCGGGCGCAGTCGAAAAGGTGTGCGAGAGATGAGGACAGCGGGGTTCTTTTTGTATTACACAGGGGCCGGTTCCCGCGCCGAGGCCAACGCCATCGCTCAACTCATTGCCGTCATTCCCCAATGTAGGGCCTGGCCCGCCGCGACTAGCTGCGGCCAATCATGTTGCGAACATGCTGGGGGTCTTCCACTTGGCGGGTCAAGCAGCTGAGTCTCGCGCTCTCAAGCACAACTGCAGCCTCAAGCGAAATGCGGGGCATGTCCCGGCCTGCTGCAAGTCTTCGTAAGTGCCAGCCGGCAAGTTCGCCTGCGTTGATCTGACCTTCGGTTGGAGGAGCTTCTTGGCTGATGCCGTCGGGATCAGTCCACGACACGCCTTCATCAGTGACGATCAGGCGTCCGCCCTCGCCCAGAATGACTGCTCGCCTGACCCATGTTCCACCCCCATCACTGACCGTAATCGACGCCGCGCGTTCCGTCCCAAACCGCATGGCGGCAGTGAGGTGGCCGGACCGCTCGGCGGTGGGGTCGGGCGACACGGGCAATTTGCCTGCGTGCGCCGCCCAAATCTCATCGGGCTCCCCGAGTAGGTGTGTGACCAGATCAAAGGCATCGAGCGCGAGTGATGCTCGAGATGTTTGGTGATCGCCTGCAGTTGAAGACACATGCACGCAGTGCACTGTCCCAAAGTTCTCAAGGGCCGCCGCTGCAGATTGAAAGGCTGCGCCAGCTCGCATGAGCGGAATGAATACCGCAGGCATTCCGCCGTCTGGTTCACCAAGCAGTTCAGAGAGTGGGGCTGGCGGTGGCGATGACGTAGCGACTGGGATGCTTGCGGCTCGGACGAGCCCACGTGCATCGGCATCAAGTGTCCGCGGCGCGGCAAGCCAAATAACGTCGACGTCGCTTCGAAGTACATCACGCAGATCTGTGCACGACTGAGTTCCGAGGGACTTGCCAAGGGCGGCTGCACCATGTTCGTCGGGGCATCCCACCACGACGGCCTCAAGGCGATCATCCGAAGGCCCTTGAGCAATCGCTCGCTCAAGCAAGCGGGTCTGGTTTGGCTGAGCCCAAATGGCGAGTCGTGGCATGGGGGCAGGGTACTACGCGGAGTCTGGAGGGGTCAGGGCCTAAGGCAGGGACGAACCTCCTTTCCTTCCCTCACCGCGAAGCTGCGTGTGTACCATTGCGGGTGTGAACAGGCGGCCGCTGTCGTCTGAAGACATCGGTTTTCAAGCGATGGAGGAAAGTCCGGACACGATAGGACACGGTGGTGGGTAACACCCACCGGCTCGCGTTGAGTCAGGGAAAGTGCCGCAGAAAATATACCGCCCGCTTCGGCGGGTAAGGGTGAAAAGGTGCGGTAAGAGCGCACCGCTCGGTTGGTGACAGCCGGGGCAGGGCAAACCCCACCGCGTGCAAGCGCAAGCAGTTCTCGCAAGTGACTTCGGTTATTTGGCCCGTGTCCGCGGGATGAGAACGGGTCGCGTGCATGAGGCGATCGGCAACGAACGTCCCAGATGAATGGTCGCCGCCCAGTGAAGCCGTCGAGGACCGCGACACAGGGAACAGGATCCGGCTTACGTTCACAAACGAACACCAAGGCGGGCTTCGGCCCGTCTTGCTGTTCGTATTACTTGCGGCCCTTGAGCGTCACTGGGAGATCAACCGGCTCGCCATCGCGGGTCACGGTGATTGTGACGACGTCGCCCGGCTTGTGATTCTTGAGGTGCTTCATAAGGTCTGAACCATCTTCGATGTGCTCGCCGTTCCAGTTCGTAATGATGTCGCCGATTTGGATGCCGGCTTCGTGTGCGCTTGTGCCCTCGGTCACGCCGTCGATCAACACGCCCGGGTCATTTGCAGTGCTATACGAGGGCATGATGCCGAGCCGAACTTTGCTCCCATTCTGGCGAGCCGCTGTGCCTGCAGTCGCTGTAGCAAATGTATATCGATCTGGTGTATGCGTGGCTTCATCGAGGAGTGTTTCGCAGAGGTTGATGATCTTGAGTGTTCCTTCGGGGTTCACGCGCCACCCGACATCTTCCGGGGTGTGATAGTCGGTGTGGAGTCCTGTGAAGAAGAACAACACCGGTATGTTCTTGCGGTAGAAGTTGGAGTGGTCTGATGGGCCGAGTCCACTTGGGATTGTGGAGACGGTCAGCCCGGAGGGCTCGACGATGCGTGGAAGCATTTCATCGAATTCAACTGCTGTGCCTGTGCCGGTGAGCGCGACGGTGTCGTTGCGGAGGCGTCCCATCATGTCCAGGTTGAGCATGAGGTTGGTCTGCGAAAGATCCATCGTTGGATTGTCAACAAAGTGCTGTGAACCGTGCAGCCCGGCTTCTTCGCCGCTGAAGGTGATAAACATGATGGACCTGCGATCACGATCGTCGTCTTTAGCTGATGCGGCCAGCCGATCGGCAAGAATCAAGATCGTCCCCACGCCAGAGGCATTATCGTCTGCGCCTGGGTGGACGCGGGTATCGCCTGGGGCGCGTGATCCGGTGTAGCCATGGCCGATGTGATCGTAGTGTCCGCCAACAATGACCCACTCGTTTGCGAGGTCGCCCGTACCTGGCAGAACACCAGCGACATTCTGCGTGTCGAAGGTGGGCATTGATACGTCGGTGGCAATCGTCACCATGGCAGCGTTGTCAAAGTGATGAGCGCCACGAAGGCCTTCATCGGCATCTTGTTGAAGGTCACGTAGCGAGGTCGTTCCGTTCGATGCGGCATGGAGCAACGTCGTGGCAGTCTTCGCTGATATGTGAAGCGCTGGGATAT
>CAVOCO010000276.1:0-2887 GCA_963694215.1 Phycisphaerae bacterium | reverse complement strand
CATGGGAGAGCACATTGCCATCGATCCCAACTGAAGCACGAATGCTTGACCACTCGCCATCTCGTTCCATTTGCACCATGCCGTATGGAATGGCAAAGGAAGCCTCCTCTTGCGGGAGAAAAAACAGAATGTTGTTCTCAATACCAAGATGCTGCAGCCGACCGCCACCAACGACATCGACAAAGAGCGGCCCGTCTTGGTACACGTTGAGCCTCAGGTCACCGCCGCCTGACCACGAGAAACCGGTATAGGCGTCCGGCAAAGCCGCCGCGCCGAACTGATCGGCGAAGTACTGACTCCATGAACCATTCACACCCCACCGCAACCGACCGTCAAGTGCGAGCGGCGCTTCATAGCTGCCGACGACCGCGTTCGTGTTACTGAAGTTCGATGTCGCGTACTGCAGCGAAAATATGTCATCGTTGCCTGTCAGCTGCGATGTGTAGAACCCAAATCGCTGCCGCTGATAGCCCTCGGCCTTGGTGCCGGTATTGCCAAACTCATACCACGCGGTCCATGGCTTAGCCTCGGAAACCATGTAGTCAAGCGTCACGCCACCTGGCAATGGCGCCACGGTGTCTTCTTGATCACCAGATGCGGCGACTGATGTTTCAACATCAACTGGACCGGTTTCGGTCTCCCAATCAAGTGGGCCATTGCCGGCTATGTTGCCCAAACTGCCCCTACTACCAGTCCAGCGAATATCTCGGCCCGGGTGACGACTGAGGAAGTGCAGATAGTCCTCGACTTCCTTGCGTTTCACCAGATCGCCTTCGCCGTTCTCAGATGCAGCCACCAGCGGCGAACCGGCAGCGATTTTTTTATGCAGCGGGCTATTAATACGTTCTTCTTCTGAGACCCGATCGCCCGAGGCACTGGTTTGAATCTCAGCGACCCGCGCGACTGTGGTCACGAGCGTCAACTCGGTGCCGCCTTCTCGCAGATCACGCCCGGCCATGTCGCCGCTCGATGGAATTTGGCTCGCAAGCGGCTGCACCGTGACGCCTAATAAGTCTTGTTCGACCAGATACGCAACGATCGATCGCTCAATAGCAAGCAAAGCAGCTGGTTCATACCTCATTGGCCCGGCGTCATTGAGACGTCCAAGCGTCGTGCGAATGATGGCATCGCCTTCAACTGCAGTCACGAAACCGTATTCGTCTCGGCCAAGTTCAATCGGCAGGTGCTCAAAAGATGACGCCGCTGGAAGCTGCGAATGTCCAAGTGAGTACATCACTTCGAAAGGCCACACGACATAATAGAAGGTGTCGCCGACCTTCTCGCTTTGTTCGGCAAGCGGCGGAAGTTCATCGCCTCGCTCAGGAGGATGCAACGTGAGGACAAGAAGCGATCGATCGCCTTGCGTCACAATGGCATCGGTAACGCTGGTGGCCGTCATGCCAAGTTCGCCAAGCCGGTCTTCCACGGCATGCCGCACAGCACGACTTGCAGATGGTCGCCATGCACGGGCGGGGAAGACTTTGAGGTCACGCGTCAAACTCGACACGTCGCCAACGTCGCCCCAGCCCGCTTGGATCTCATTATCAACGAGGCGCAGCCGCACAGTCGTAAGCGCAAACAACGTGTCGAGGTTGCCGCGGTCGGCAAGGCCCTCAGGCCACTGGAGAGACACGCCTTCAATTTTCGGTGCAAGCATTGCCTGATTGAGCGGCCCAGGTGCTTCTTCGTCTTCGTCAGGCTGGGCCGTTGCTGATGGTGCAACGACCGGAGCGGAAGTGATAACCGGAGCAAGCTGTTCTTCTGGCGGCTTGGGGGCCGGGATACTGGTTTCAATGGGCGCTTCATCTTGCTTGAGTGCCGTCACGGCGACCACATAGTCAAGCTGCACACGATCATTGCCAGCAGGCACGACGGTGTGGTGTACCGATGCCCGCACGTCTGCGCCCAACATTTCTGCAGCGGCCACAATGGCTTTCGTCAACGCATCAATCGCAGCTGGCGACCAACGCAATCCGTTGTCGTATCGCAAGCGACCCACGTCTGCCATTGAGTTGGCATCGACAATGACGGCCTGTCCATTGACAGACACTGGAAGATTGATGGAATCAAGGAATGCCCGAGGAGAAGGCAGGTATGGCACCTGGCCCTCCCACTTCAATTCAATACCGCTCACAATGGCATCGGTAGACGTCAAGTGTCGCAGCGGGACAAGATCATTGGGCAAGTCGAGATTTGGGGTCAGTCCTGGCAACGGAATATCAGCAAGAAACCAGGCGTGATATCGAGCGTTGTTGCCGCCAGATTGGTTCTGCAAAAATGGCTGCACGCGGACGCCGAGCATCCCATCGACCTCAAGAGCCTTGGCAATGCCAGCAGCCACCGCTTCAAGGCCGGCCGCATCGATGCGAACGACACCTTGTCGGTCGAGCGCGGCGAGATCAGTTCGCACGGCTGCAATACCATTGGCCGGGCCGGTATACCCTCGCGCAGATCGCCCAAGACGGACCGGCGCATCAAGCAGGTGTTGAACGGATGGCAAATCAGGACCAACTGAGCGCCACGCCACATCAAATTGATCGACAAAGAATGACTGCGTAGCAGCAGTACACATCTGGGCGGGCCACACAGCCATCAAGATGGCAGCGGCCACAAGCCAACCCCTCGGATCACAACATTTTACACTCATGCCGTCGGTATTCCTACACATTGTGTGATGCCGTCATTTGGCGTCATCGAATGACGTCCCTCACAATCTGTTCAGGATCTCAGCACTTTGGGGCTACGTCAAGGCGTTCAACGCCGGAACAGCCCGACCTATACGAAAGAATCCACGCCCACAATCACAGATTGACTGAATCATCGACCCCGTTGGATCGACTTGTCTTGTACGAGCCTGCATTTGGCTTAGACCACTTCTTCCTCGGCC
>CAVOCO010000275.1:0-2888 GCA_963694215.1 Phycisphaerae bacterium | reverse complement strand
CGCCGGGCAGTTCATTTCCACTCGCTCTAAAAACAACTGGAGGGCCCCGCTTACGGGGCCCTCCAGTCGGAGAGAGAGGAGAGAGTCTGGTTGGTGGAAGCCATTGTTCGTTGCTTCCAGTAAGGACAACGCCCGTGGCCCGCATCTCTTTCAACATCAGTCGATTTTTTTGCTGAGGCTGCTTACAGCCATGCCAACGCCCATTTCGGTAGGATTTCATTAGGCACCACCTATGAATGATCAGCACAACCAAGCACCCGACGGGTGTGTCCGAACCGCCCCACTCTCCACCTGGAAACACCGGCTGTTCTCGAAGCAGGCAATCGCCCGCCAGTTGCTCATGATTCTTGCAGCCGCCATTACTGGCGCAGTGGCCCTGTACTTCCGTGAAGCGGACATTTGGGGAGCTCAATTCTTCCTCTCGCTGCACAACGCTGACACGATTTTGGGCTTCCAACTTCCTGCTGGCTTTGGCATCTGGATTGCCGCGGCTTGGGTTGTGGTGGCCATGGTGCTCATTATGTGGCTCCGTGACAGATTCTTTCCAGGAACCGAGGGCACTGGCATTCCGCAAGCCATCGCCTGTTTAAAAGTAGAAGATGGCCCGTTTCGTAAGTACATGCTTTCGATCCGCATTGCTGTTGGCAAGATTCTCTTGCTGACCATTGGCCTCTTTGGTGGCATGACCATTGGCCGAGAAGGTCCTTCGGTCCATGTTGGCGTGTGCCTGATGTACCTCGTCAGCAAGGTGACCAAATTTCCGCACCACCTCGTGCAGCGGGGCATGATTCTCGCTGGCGGAGGCGCTGGTATTGCGGCGGCATTCAATGCGCCCATCGCAGGCATGGTGTTTGCATTCGAAGAGATTGGGCGATCGTTCGAGAAAAGTAACGCGGCTACGGTTGTGCGGACAGTACTTATTGCTTCGCTGGTGGTCACTTCAAGTCTTGGCTGGGACTATCTGTTCTACGGTCAAATTACACATGAATTTGGTTTTGAGCCTATCCACTGGCTGGCCGTGATCGTGATCGCCATCATCGGCGGATTCCTCGGTGGATTGTTTGCCCGCAGCGTTGTATGGGGCACGCCCATCGTCGTGGCCTGTGTTCAACGACATCGATGGCTGACTGCTGCAACCATTGGTCTTTCCCTGGCCATTACTGGCCTGTTGTCCGACGGACAAAGCTATGGCAGTGGGTACCCCCAAGCCAAAGCAATCCTCATGTACCGCGACACCGACTTCTACGACACGCTCGGCGTCGACATAACGGCCACTGATGCTGACATCCATCAAGCCTATGCCACGCTGGCACATAAACAAACGCTACTCGATCAATCTGGCAAGCCGTTCGAAGATGCCCTTTTGATAGAGCAGGCCTTTCGAGTCTTGAGCGACAGTGACGAACGTTCGTTCTACGATGCTTGGGTGATGTCTGGGCCAACCCCTTGGTGGTACGCGCCAGCCAAAGCATCAGGATCGTTTTTTAGCTTGATCAGTGGTATTCCTGGTGGCCTGTTTGACCCAAGTTTGTCTGTCGGCGCAGGGCTTGGCGATGTCTCGGCGGATTGGTTCCATGACGTCTTTGGTGGCATTCGGCCCCAGTTCGTCATCATGCTCTTCATGGTGGCCTATTTTGCGGGCGTGGTACAAAGCCCCATTACCGTCTTTGTCATCATGATTGAAATGACAGACGCCCGGTTTGTCACGCTTCCGCTCATGCTCGCGGCAATTCTGGCCTTTGAGTGCTCATCGCTCGTCTGTTCAAAGGGCATTTACGAGGCGCTTGCTGAGCTCTTTCTCGCAAATGTCAAACGCCGTAGCGGCGAGGCCCCTGAGCTGGCTCCTTCGCCACCTGAGTGATTGGTACGACCCAAACTCGCCCCATGTTCATTTAAAGTTTTTTCGAACTTGCGCCCTCTGTTTGACCGTAGCAGCCCTCGATCACAGTTCATAACCCCTGTGCGAGGCAGCATGACTACAGCAACCATTTCGTCCGAACTTGACGCGTACTTCCGCGACATCAGCCGCATCTCTTTACTCGACCCAGTTGAGGAGCGAGGATTAGCGTGGCGCATTGTCAATGACCAATGTCATGACGCGAAGTCACACATGATTCAGGCCAACCTTCGACTCGTTGTCAGTATCGCAAAGCGATATGCGTCGCGGGGCATCCCGCTCGCGGACCTGATCAACGAAGGCAACCTTGGATTAATTCGAGCAGTTGAAGGATTCGACCCCGCGCTGGGATATCGATTCTCCACCTATGCAACGTGGTGGATCAGAAAGACCGTTAAGCAATCGATCGAAGATATTGGGCATCCCATGCATGTTCCAACGTACATGCAAGACCGAATGGCTCGGTGGGCTGAGACGCTCTTGCGTCTCCAGGAGTCACTTGGCAGAGCACCATCCCCAAAAGAAATGGCAGCCGCTATGCAAGTGCCGCTCTGTAAACTTGATCTCGTTCATCGCACAATGGCCGCCACACGCAGCCATAGCACAGGATCAGCTGATCGAGACGGGCGTCCAGCCCTTGTAGATCTGCACGCTGCTGGAAGCTCAGATCAAGCCACCGTCAAACTGGAAACTGCCGATGACATTGCCAAAATTCGCCGGGTGCTGCACCAATTGAACCCAGTTCACATCCGAGTTATGCGCATGCGATTTGGACTTGATGGAACGCAGCCCACGACGCTGAAAGAAACCGGACTCGCCGTTGGCCTGACGCGCGAACGTGTTCGGCAAATCGAACAACGAGCAATCGAACAGATCCGAAAATCCTTCAGCCCGATCCGCTGCGCGGGGTAACCACTCACTCGACCTTCTGTGTGTCCGGTGGCGATGCGACAGCACCATTCACTGCGCTCCATAACGACATCAACATCAT
>CAVOCO010000274.1:0-2906 GCA_963694215.1 Phycisphaerae bacterium | reverse complement strand
ACTTCAATCATCATGCCAGCATATCCAGAGAGCTTGTCAACCGCCGCCTGCATACGAGCCTTTGACTCTTCATTTCCTGAACCAAGCCGAATAATCCACGCGTTGAGGTGCTGTACATGGATGGCTTGTTCCGGAATCAACCGAGCGCAGCGGACAGCGAGTTCTTCGTCGTCGACAGTGGCGAGGCGATCGAATACAAGGCTGGCAAAGGTGTCCAGGAGCCACCGTTTTGTTAGGGCCATAGCCCAGTCAAATTCGTCTGGAATTGTGACGAGGTCACAGCAGCGATAGTCTTTTGCGTCACGTTCGAATGCAATGTCATCTGTATTGATATCAAATCGTTTGGCGAGGTATTCGTAGAGCACCAACGCGTGACTGAGGTCGTCTTGAGACATCGATGACGCCGCAATATCTTCTTCAAGAATCGGCGCGAGTCCCGTCCAGTCGCTCTGCATGTGACCGAGCATCAGCTTGTCATCGGCATGCATCAAGACGATGTTGGCGAGCGGGTCATTCAGCATGTTCTGCATGGTCATGGATCGTGTTCTCAGAAGTGTGTGACAATGTCGTCTTGTTGATACTCTTCGTAAGTCAGTTCGTCTCGGATCTTTGTCCACTTCGTTCTGACTATCTTGCTGTATCCCTTGGCTAACTTGTATTCCATGTCGTGTAGTCGCCAAATGGTGAGTTCTTCGGCAGTTGTTGTGTGGATCTTGTCAGAGGGCACAACGCGAAGACTTCGAACTCGTTTGCCCGCAAAGAGGCCCCGCCCACGATCGATTGCGGTTGCCGCATCAGGGGCATTGACAACACCGATTGTTTGGTGAGTGCCACCGCGCCGCTCGAGTGTAAAGACCGTCCACTCGGGGCCGTCTTGGCCACTGGCGTCGCCGCGATCAAGTGGCTCGAGTGCGTACTCGCCGTCGACTGCGTCCTTGTGCTCATGCGCAAGAATGCCGACGCATACTTCGTCTAGACCGTAGTGTTCGCGGGCGAATTGCAATGCTAATTCTGTGTCTGGGGCATCGACATACCCAGCCCACTTGTGCGGTGCGCCTGCTCTCTTGCTGGTGTACACCACCCAGTGCCGCGTGTCTGGAGTTGGGTCCGGCAATGCGTCGCTTAAGACGAATTCTTGTTCGCGTATTTTCGACACTCAGGCTGCTGGTGGCGTGGCCACCGCTCCTGTGCGAATTGCCCGGCGGACCCAAGCTCCTTGTTCATACGAGAACCGGCGCAACGAGATCCGATGGGTATTGCACGGACCATTCCCGCGAATCACTCGCCAGAACTCATCCCAGTCTGGATCTGTATAGCTCCAATTTCCTGTTGATTCATTGAGTACGGTTGCTTCGTCTATCTTCTTGGAGGTCACAAGACCATTGGCGTCTTTTTTGCAGACATGAATCTTAAGTCCCATGGCCATTGCTGCCGGCGCGAAACGATTGACAAAACGCTGGCGGAGGGAGTCATTGCGTTCAATCTTAAGTCTCCACTTCATAGGTGGAAGCTCTTCTGCATTCGGTTTGTCGGCGGGGCCGAAGAACATCATCGCGATTGGCCACCAACGATCAAAAGCATCTTGCCCCATGGTCCGTTGGCCTTTGGTGCCGCTCATGAGTGTGAGCACCATGTCTTCACCACTCTTGAAGTGGAAGGCTTCTTCCATATTGATGCGATTCATGGTGCGGACGTAGGGGCCGTAGGCGCCGTCAGCGAGCGTCTTTTGATTCATGATCGCGGCGCCATCTATCAGCCACTGAATCATGGCGATATCGCCCCACGTTGGGCATGGATAGTTGAAGCAGTTGTGATATTTCGTCTTGCCCGTGACGAGATCCCGCAGCATGTCATCACGGCTCTTGCCGAGTTCCTGAGATACGCGGTAGAGCATTTGGCCGTGACCAACTTCATCTTGCACTTTGGCGACAAGGGAGAGCTTGCGAAACATGCTTGGGGCGCGAGTAATCCACTCGCCTTCGGGCAATGCTCCAATGATTTCACTATTGGCGTGGTGCTCGGCCATTCGCAGCATGAGCGAGCGATAGGCCTCAGGCATCCAGTCGCCAGGTTCGATCAGGATGCCATCTGCAATGCGTTGCTCAAACTCAGCGAGTTTTTCGGGATCGCAGTCAATGGTGATGTCCGTGGGCGTAATTGGGTTTGCAGCACCACTCATGCTCGGAATCCTTGTGTTGAAGGGCACTTGTCTCTTTTTTGGTCTACGAGGCAGCGGGGCGCTCGAATATGGTCGCAAGGCCTTGGCCAACGCCAACACAAAGTGTAGCGACCCCGAGATCCGTTTTGCGACGGTTCATCTCATGAACCAGCGTCGTGGCAAGTCGTGCACCGCTCGCACCGAGTGGGTGGCCGATCGCGATGGCCCCGCCATTGACGTTGACGCGGTCTATATCGAGGCCAAGTTCACGGATACAGGCGATGGATTGGGCTGCAAATGCCTCATTAAGTTCAAAGAGGCCAATATCTTTGACGGTAAGGCCAGCCCGCGCGAGTGCTTTTTGGGTAGCTGGCACGGGGCCAAGGCCCATCGTGGCAGGATCCACTCCGGCCGAGGCCGATGGGCCAACAAGAGCTAAAATTTTCCGTCCCTCTTGCTTGGCTCGCTCAGCTTCCATCAGTACAAGAGCCGCTGCGCCGTCATTAACGCCGCTTGAGTTGCCAGCTGTCACGGTGGCCTTGTCGTCATGAGCGAAGGCGGGCCGTAGTTTTGCGAGCGTTTCAACTGTTGTAGTTGGCCGAGGATGTTCGTCAGTATCGAAGTGAAGAGGGTCCTTGCGGCGTTGTGGCACATCGACGGCAAGCAGTTCGTCTTCGAAGATATTCATCTCATTGGCCAGCGCCCATTTTTGCTGGCTGAGCACAGCAAACCGATCTTGTTCTTCGCG
>CAVOCO010000273.1:0-2918 GCA_963694215.1 Phycisphaerae bacterium | reverse complement strand
CCCGTCGTCCCTTGATGGACACAGAGAAGTGGCCATCTTGGACTTGATTTTTCTGGCTCGTCTCGATCTGGCACAGAATCTTCACAATGCCCAGGAGTCGCTTAAAAATTTGCTTTGAGAACTGCACCGCCGTAATCATGGTGCCATCTACGCGGAGCCGAACAGCACACCCTTCGATGCGAGGTTCGATATGGAGATCGGTCGCCCGCGTTCGGAATGCTGCGTGGAGCAACTTGCGAAAGGCACGCGTGCCTTCTGCGCCCTCTTTGTCGCGGCCTGTTTCAAGGCCGCTCGAACTTGCTTGGTGCACCGTGACGCCTCGGTTGTCAACGAGGCTGATGTCTGTCTCATCAAAGCCATGATCTTCACCCGACTGGATAATTTCCTCGAGCCGTTTTTCCCAGTCCGTTTGAGAGACTTTGGCCACTTCGGTTTGAAGATCGATATCAAGGGTGTCAAGATCTGGTGGAAAAAGATCGTCTATGGCCGGACCGCTCGGTTCCATGTCGGCTAGGGCGAGTGCTTCTTCCGGATTGATGAACGTGATACGAGTTCGGCCGATTCGGATGACATCGCCATTGCCAATCGTGTGCTCAGTGAGGGTTTTCTTATTGAGGGTGGTGCCGTTGCGAGAGTCGAGATCACGGACCTGAAAGCCATCCGATATCGGTTCAATTACACAGTGATGCCGGCTCGCCTGCGAGTCTTTGATAACCAACGTGTTGTCGTCAGCTCGCCCAATCGTAGTGGGTTTGTCGGTTAATTCGAACCTGCGCCGCCCTTGCTTTGTCTTGACCTCGATCTGTGGCATTAGTGACCTCATCCCCCCAGAGACGGTGATAGACGTTGGTTGGTGGGCATAACCCGACGTCAACAGCGTATATTTAGATCGGCTCATACTAACTCAGAAGCGTAGGCGGGTGGACTTTTTGCCTCGGCCGTGATTGAATGCACAGTACGCATGCGATTCCTTTCCATTCTGATCACGATGACACTCGCTCAGGCTTTGGCCGCAGGGACTATTCGTGTGCCGGGCGACCATCCCACCATTCAAGCCGCGGTTGATGCCGCTCAGCCAGGCGATCGAGTGATCATTGGCCCCGGAACCTACCGCGAAGCAATCAGGATGACAAGAAAAGCCATTATTCTCGAGGGCGAGAAAGGCCCATCGCGAACGGTTATTGATGCCACTGATCTCAACGCTCCGGTGCTGACCTGCATTGGTTCTTCGAGCATGCCCGTCGAAATTCGAGGATTTCAATTCATGGGGGGCAGCGGAGATCAGTCACGGCATGGGAAGACTGCCACAGTAGGCGGAGGCCTTGTGCTTCGAGGTTGCTCGCCTCTCATTGAAAACTGTCGCGTCATTGGAAACGTATCCAAATACGAGGGCGGAGGCGTGTGGGCCGCAGAGCACGCGACGCCTCGTTTTGTGCGGTGTGTGTTCTTATCGAACCGGGCTGATCGGGGCGGCGGGGTCTATTTGAAAGATAGCGAGGGCACCTTTGTAAACTGCCGCTTCGTCTCGAATACCGCGCTCTTTGGCGGTGGCGGACTTGCTGCCGATGCTGGCAGCAAAGTGAAGCTCTTAGACTGCCAGTTTGAAAAGTGCCATGCTGCCTACCACGGCGGAGCGGTCTATATCTACGAAAGCAAAGCGACCATAACGCGGTGCATATTCATTCGGAACTCAGCCGGGCTCTCTGGCGGTGCGGTCTATCAGGGCTATCGAGCTGAGGTGGATCTCAAAGAAGTTGACTTCCGTACCATTGGAGACACGATCTTCGGTCAATGGCACGCCGATGTTTCGCCCCCAAAGGGAGCCTGCTGCATCGAGGCGATGTGTATTGAGGTCACGCGAGTGGCCTGCCTAGAGGCTGAAGGGCGTTGGTCTGGGCCTGACACTGACTGCATTGCTGTTCGGGCCGCAGCCTGCCGTGTGCCTCGGCCAGGCGATCTGAATGACGACACCGCTGTGGACATCCGAGATGTGGCCATCCTGATGAGCCTCTGGGGTGATCAGGAAACACCCGCAGACTGAGGATCGGAGGGCCTTCAGATCTTGCCTCGACTTGCGTGTGTCCGTAGCATTACAGGTTCTACGTATGTTTTCTACCTCGAGCCTCGCAGGACACCTATCTCGTGAGCAGCCAAACCATCGATACGAACACCCGCACCACAGTGGAATCTGTTGCCATTCGATTTGCCGGCGACAGTGGCGACGGCATGCAACTCGCGGGCGGACAATTCACCAGTACCACCGCCATTCTGGGGAATGACTTTTCAACCTTCCCCGACTTTCCGGCCGAGATTCGTGCCCCGCGCGGCACGACCTTCGGTGTGTCTGGGTTTCAGGTGCACTTTGCAGCTCGGCCCATTCACACCCCTGGTGACGCAGTTGATGTGCTGGTCGCAATGAACCCTGCTGCGTTCAAGACCAATATGTCTGAGGTGCGACAAGGCGGCATGATTATTGCCGACGAAGATGAGTTCACCAAGGTTGGACTGAAGAAGGCCGGCTACGCTCCAGACGACACGCCGCTCGCCGACGAGGTGGCGAACTCGCGGTATCGCATTGTAAAGGTGCCGATGACACGCATCATCCGCGAGGCCCTGGCAGATAGCGGCCAGAGCTCCAAGGATATTGACCGCTGCAGAAACATGTTTGCACTGGGCTTGGTGTGCTGGATGTACGATCGTCCAATTCAGCCAACAATCGATTGGCTTGAGTCGTACTTCGGCACGAAGAAGAAGCGTCCAGAAGTAGCAGCCTTGAATGTGACGGCGCTCAAAACGGGGTGGGCATTTGGCGAAACGACGGAAGCTATTCCAGAGCGATACCACGTCGCAGCCGCCAAGCTTCCACCTGGCGTGTATCGCAAAATTGCAGGCAACGAAGCCATGGTGCTTGGGTTCGC
>CAVOCO010000272.1:0-2965 GCA_963694215.1 Phycisphaerae bacterium | reverse complement strand
CTTGAGCGTCAGGACCGCGTGCTCGTTCTTCGCGATCCGGCTGCGATTGATTTACCGCTTATTGAAATCTTGGATGAAACGCCGACCGTGCGGCTCTTTGTGGGCAAGCAGCGGATACTCGCTCAGGCGAGTCATCTTGCCTTGCGTAATGATCAGCACACGCAAAATCTTGTGATGGAGCTCGATGGCGACTCATCCATCGACTGTCTTCGGCGGCTTGCGAGCTTAGGTGTTGAGCGAGTGGTAATTGAGCAGGCTGGTGGCCGCCAAACGCTTTCGCTGCATTCACTCTTGCGTCAGGCACGCCGCGCGGCCTGATTTGATGTGGTCAGTCGTTGGCAGACTCAGATGTAATGCTCGCATCTTCGCCGGCAAGAGTCTTGGTGATGTACCGATCGATCCATCGCTCAAATGACTTTCCTGCGGCTGTGTCTCGACCTGAAAATCGAATGGTGGCAAGATCAGCTTGAGCAAGTCGAACACGCGGTGAGCCATCGGCAGGATCAAGTCGCACGTGTTCGTTTGATTGATCAAAGAGATATCCCACGTGTGCATCACCACTGGCAGTGATGAGCGTGACGTCGCCGCGATAGTCGTGTGCCCAATCGAGCGCTGCCGCTCGCGTCTCAGTTGTAAGCGCGACTTCGAGGCCTTCAGTTGGCCCGTCGGGGGTGGTGTCGAGCTCGCTCATGCGGGTTCCATCTCTTGGCCAGTTTCAAGATCGATGATCCGCCACTGACACACGCGTGCGAGCCGCATGACGCTAAGCCATGCGATTTCGTCTTCGACAATGGTCAGCAGCATTTGCATGATTGGATCTTGACCGGGGGTGAGCTCTAGTCGCAGGCCAGGTCCCCACAGCACATCATCATCCGGGCGTTCCGGGCAGGTGTTGAGCGTCGCGAGTTGTTCGACGACTTCTCGGCGAGACCCAAGGATTGGCGATCCAGGCTTTGACTCGCGGCACATGATGGCAAATTGCTGTGGCACGGATGGATTGTAATGGAGCGAGCAGATGGCTGGCGGATCAGGCAAGATCGACGATGGTGCGAATGAGCGTCTCAAGGGGAACGGGCTTGGTCAAATACGCATGAACACCAAGGCTGCGAGCATATTGCTCGTGCCGTTTCCCTTCATTGGCCGTCACCATGACGACAATGGGTGGCGAACTCGCCTCGCGAAGCTCTTCAAGCACTAAGAATCCAGATCGCTCGGGCAACATCATGTCAAGAACGACAATGTGCGGTTCATGACTCTGCCACATGGCAAGTGCCTCGTTCCCATCCTCGGCCTGCAGAATCTCGGCGCCCTCAGATCGAAGCGCCAAGGCAATGCCGGCCCGGATGTCTTCGTCGTCGTCAACCACGAGAATGGTCATGTTCTGAAGTCGATTCGTCATTGGCGGCGTTCCATGGCCTCGGTATTGGATCGATCGATGATGGCCTCGGCCTCGCAAGTACTAAGCCATGGCAGGCTTTGAATTTTTGCCGCGAGCGGCGTGGGCATGGGTTTCCCGAGCCGAACATGCTTTGGTCGACTCTTCCAACGTCGATGAATCCAGAGGTACTGTTCGGGGCAATCTGTGATGAGTTTCTCGAGGCCGCGTGTGTATCGCGCAGTCAAATAGTAGAGCGGGTCGTCTTGGTCTTTCCAGTCTTCGGGTTCAATGATGTCGCCGAGAACAAATTCGTAGTGCAGTTTCTTGCCAGTACGTCTCGCCATGGCGACGACGATTGGTGTGTCGTACCGCATTGCAAGCAAGCCGATTGATTTGTATGCCGAGGCGAGCCGGCCAAAGAAGGGCACAAAGAGCCCGCCATCGCCAGCATTTTGATCGGCAATGAACCCTAGGCGGCCCCCGTCTTCAAGAATCTGCTGCATGATTGGCGTGGCGCCCCACTTCGTGAGCACCTTCAATCCCCATGCTTCGCGAATGCCCAGCAGCCATTTGTTGAGAAGCGGGTTGTCAAGAGGGCGAGCAAGGGCTGCCATTGGGTAGCCCACGACCGACATGCCATATCCGAGTAGCTCCCAATTACCACAGTGCCCGGTCAGCAAGAGTGCTGGGCGGTCGGAGGTCAAGACAGGGATGGAGTCCAAGGCTCGATCAAAGTTGAGGTGACGCTGCCAGGTGGTCGGCCGAATGGCCCTCCCCATGATCATGGCGTCGACGCCGGCAAGCTGAAAGAGATGTTCGATGGATGCAATCGCAATGCGTTGGATCTCATCTTCACTCATGTTTGGAAAGCTGAGTCGGAGATTCTCTTCGGCTCGCAGGCGATGTCGTCTCTGCAGTTTGGCATAGCACCGGGCGACTAGGTCACAGGTGGTGCGGTTGCGTTGCTCGGGGAAGCACAGCGCTACCGACGAGAGAAGCCGGGCCGGGACATACTCTGCAAAGTTACGAATCGTGGATCGGCGGGCCATGGGCGTGACACCCTGTTCATCGCAAGATCGCGATCAAAGATCGGTTCGGCCCGTCAGAATGTCGAGCCGGTTTTGGTTGAGGACGGGAATCTCAGCTTGCTGAGCATCCCGAAGGAGTGACTGATACCGGTCCGCCGCAGTACGCAGGCGTCGGTACTCATCCATTGCTTGGGTAGAGCTGGAGTTGAATGGTTGAATGGGGGTGTTGGGAGTTTCTCCAAGGACGAGGAAGTCCAGGTCACCAGGAATCTCATTGCCACGAACCACAACGCCGCCCCAACGTTCAATACGCTCTCGCAGGTACTCGGCTTCTTGTTCGGATGCATTCTTGTCGTGATCGAGGTCAAACACACCGTGCACGAGGAACTTGAACTGATAGTTAGGGTCGTAGACCGCGTTGGCAATGACATTGCCAGCGAGGATTGGCTGACCCTTGACGCGGCGGGTGACCTTGGCAGTTGAACTCGCATCGCCGATCTTGACGATCTGGATACTGGCCTTGCCGCGGGGTTCTAGGCCGTCTTTGTCTGGGCGAATC
>CAVOCO010000271.1:0-2967 GCA_963694215.1 Phycisphaerae bacterium | reverse complement strand
ATTCGGAAGGACTGACTGTCTTCCATTCTGGCACAACTGTCAATCATGAGGGCACGCTTGTCACAACCGGCGGCCGCGTGCTTGGCATGACCGCTCTTGCTCACACACTTGCCGAGGCCCGCGAGAAGGCCAACGCCGCCTGCGCTGCAGTTGATCTTGAGGGTGGCTTCTACCGCTCAGACATTGGGTGCCGCAACGACGCGGCGCGGGAAGTTGAGAGTCTAAAATCGAGCACCAAGGGGGCAGTTACCCCCCGCCGACCTGGAGGCCGGCCACCTGGCCGGCCGGTGGTCAAGACGCCGTGACACGCAGGGCGATAATGAGCATGAACGCTGCATAGAGCGACACAATAATTGGCACGCCGCTCAGCAGCACGCCAGAAACCAAATTGAGAATCATCGCGGCCGCAAGTTTGCCGCCATCAAGTGCTGGCGCTTCATAACGCCTTGCCCACATTGCCGCAGCCCATCCCATCAGAACGCAGCCAACCCATGCAAGTGGCCAAATCCACAACGCCATGGCAAGCCCCGGCGCGGCTCCGTGCTCAGCAAGATTCCACCACGCAAGCGTCAACAAGACCTCTGCTGCGACAGCGGCTATCGGGCTGATCGCAAAACACTTGGCATAGAAACTCGAAGCAGGTAGGCTTATCGCCATCGTGAGAGCAACTGACGCAAATCATTAACATCCACATATCCGCTGCCATCAAGATCTGCTGAGTGGTTGTCCGAACCCCATGCCGCAAGCAGTCGAAGAAGGTCCATTGGCCCCACTGTCCCATCGCCATCAAGGTCGCCGGCGACTCGCGGCGTAAACGCGGCGGCCGTCACTGGGCCGCCCCATACTCCACCACGATCATCGCATCGTTGTCGATCAGCAGCAATGGTTTCAATGAAGTAGTTCGTCTGGCCTGTAGAAGAACCAAGTTCAATCGTGCAAAGACCTGGGGCACAGAGGTTGAGCGATGGGCACACAGCACCGCATGCTCCAGTTTGGAACTCACACCGCTCAGCGCCGCACCAACTGCCACCTGGTAATGATTCACATGCTGTTTGGTTTGGCTGGTCGATACATACTCGTCCAAAGTTTGTGTTGTCGTAGCAGCAGGAACCCCAGAGTGGCCCGGTTGCTGTTGGTTCACATCCAGGATGCCACGGATTGTCAGCCTTGGCAATGAGATGTCCACCGGCCACGATGCAGTCCATCTCACTCACTGAACCGACACACTCAAACTCATAACAACAGGCCCCCACTAGCCCATTAAACCCAATACCAGGCCCGGGGACACCCTCATTACAAGTCTGCATGCCACCGTACCACTGCCCGCCAAGGTTCTGACACACCGTCTCTGCAAGGTCAATTGTGCAGACCGATATATCGCCCGACACAATGCTGCAGGCTCCGCCCGCCGCTGCTGCGGACGAACATGTGGTGCAGTCAGATCCACTACCGAGAAACGTGCCATACACAAGGTCGCATACTTCACGCGTGAAACTATCGCAGCAGATGTTCTGATCTGCCAAGCAGCACGCCCCTGTAGCATCAATGTCACAAACTGTTGTATTACACGTTTCGCCAGAGTGAAAGACTACTGAAAATCCGAGAGGAACTCCATCCCACAACAACTGGCACGCCTGCGCGTCAATTCCATCAACGCACGAATCAACGGATCCATTCGCAGTGAGCGTACAACAGGCACCAAGTGGCGTGCATGGCACCTGATCACATCGACCCCGAATTGACCATGTGCCACCCAGATCTTCGCAATCAATTCGAGTGAGATCTGAACAGAAGCGTGCGCCGCCTATCTCCATGCAGCATGCGCCCACGGTGTAACTGGGCGGTGTATCGCATACCGGAAATTCACACGGCGTGTCCCACAACGGAAGAATTTGCGGCGACCGAGGGGCGCCAAACGGAATTCGCATTCCACCTGGGACATCGCAATGTTCTGTCCCATTGAAGACCGTGTTCCCCAATACATCACGCAGCGTGCCGCCAATATCTCGGCACTCTTCACAGGTCAACTCAGCGCACCGCATTTCGTCATCGGGGCCAAGAAAACAACATGGGGCCGTGCGGCGGCACCAGTCTCGCTCAGTACATGTTGTGCCGGCTCCCATGAAGAATCCAGATGCGTTCTTGTCCTGGACCATTCGGTAGTCCCAGCGGCTGCTCGTAACGTCGTACTCCCACTGATAGGACCAGTCGAGTGCAATGCAGTCATAGGCCGTCGTTTCGTAGCACAGGCCGTCTAGGCAGCATGCTCCGGTGGCATTAGTGGGTTCAGATACAACACACACCTCACCACCTGTCCACGTTGCATCCGCTCCGGGAAGATCATCTGACTCTTCAAGGCACTGCACCAATATCTCGCCGCTGGGCGGCACAAACAGGTTTACTGGCGCAATGCATGTGCCACTCGACGAAACGATGGCAGATCCATTCCACACAAAGTCAGGCGTGGGGCCGCACTCTGCTTGCGTCCCAAACGGATGCACATCGAAGAATGGCGGCGGGGTCGAATTCGGATCGATTGGAACACCGGCTTCACTGGACAGCCACACCCGCAAAAATGCTTCCTGTGGCGATGTGCTTGCAGTATCGGCGAGCGTCAATTGCAGACCCGACCACGAGAACGAATCAACAAGCGATCCAGCCACGTCATTGATTACCATGACGTCATTGCTATATGGCGGTACTGGGGGCGTAGCCGGCACAGTTGGCTCGGTCACACTCTCATAACACGGCGGGCACACTGTGAGCGCATTGGTACACCCCTGCTGCACAATTTGCACGCGGGCGGTTGCGATTTCAAGAACCACTGGCGGATCCAAGACGGGGGGAATAGTCTCAATTTCATATTCAAAGACATCGACGCCGCAGAAGTCAGCCGGCGGTGTATAGAGCACGACTTGATTTGCGTCTGGGGCAGGATTATTGGGGTCATCCACAATGTCGATTGTG
>CAVOCO010000270.1:0-2977 GCA_963694215.1 Phycisphaerae bacterium | reverse complement strand
ACACCCAAGTGCTAACCCCAGCTACAGCTCCGGCAAGCGGACCGAAGCTGCGATCGATATAGAAATACACGCCGCCGGCTCGTGGCATGGCCGTGGCCAGTTCTGCCTTGCAGAGTATGGGAGGCAATACAACGAGTCCGGCAAGCAGGTATGTCACAATGACCGCCGGCCCGACCTGAGCAAAGGCCATGCCTGGCAGTAGGAAGAAGCCGCTGCTGATCGTCGTGCCAAGTGCGATCGCAAACACGCCAAAGAGGGAGATGTCCTTGCGAAGCTTGCCGGATTGTTTTGCTGCTACTGCCATCTGCGTTGGGTGCCGCCTCCCAATTGGATGGCGGAATCGATTGTAGTCGGCCAGTAGAGGTGGCGTGGGGGCATCCTTGGGGTGGGGTTGTGGCCTACACTAGGCCCTTCGGATGAAAAGGAGCCCGCTTGTGACACAGAACTGGTTTGATGCACACCGCAAAACACTTCAGGATGCGCTCGCCGCGAGTGAGTCGCGTGGGTACTGGTCAGCCTATCCCGAAGTGCCCAGCGGCCGGATTTACGGAGAGCATGCCAAGAAAGACGGCATGGCTGCGTGGAAGTCTCGCTTGGGGTGTCAAATGGGTAGTGATCAACCCGGCATCACAGGTTGGGTAGATACCGAACGATCGCCCTATGGCATCGAAACTGGAGTTGAATATCCAACAATTGATATTGATGTTGTGATTGCGGCGGCCACCAATGCAACCAGCGCCTGGAAACATGCCAACATCGAGACCCGAACTGGTGTCTGTCTAGAGATTCTGCATCGGATCAACCGCCGTTCATTTGAGATGGCATGCGCAGTGATGCACACCACTGGGCAAGGATTCATGATGGCTTTCCAGGCGGGTGGCCCCCATGCGCAGGACCGTGGCCTTGAAGCAGTCACCTATGGCTATCGCGAGATGACCCGGTGCCCAGCTTCTGCGACCTGGACCAAACGAGTTTCAAAGACGGATACAATTACGCTCGAAAAGACATGGCGGATTGTGCCGCGCGGCATCGCTGTGACAGTTGGTTGTTCGACCTTCCCAACGTGGAATGGGTACCCGGGCATCTTTGCCAGTCTTGTGACTGGCAACGCCGTCATTGTCAAACCACATCCTGGCGCCGTGCTGCCGCTTGCACTCACAGTCGAGATTGCTCGCGAGGTACTCGCAGAAGCCGATTTTGATCCGAATGTCATCATGCTCGCCTGCGACTGCGCCGAAGCACCGATCGCGCAGGACTTAGTCGTGCGTCCGGAAGTGGGTCTCGTTGACTTCACTGGTGGCAATGTGTTTGGCGACTGGATTGAGTCAAACGCCACCCAGGCTCGGGTCTATACCGAGAAGGCCGGCGTCAATTCGATCGTATTCGATAGCACGGATGATCTCCGTGGCACGACTGGCAACATCGCGTTCTCGCTATGTCTCTATTCCGGTCAGATGTGCACGGCGCCGCAGAATATCTATATCCCCGAAGGTGGCATCACGACGCCGGACGGAACGCTGTCCTTCGACGAGACTGCTGCGGCAATTGTCAAAGCGGTGGATTGGTTTGTGTCGGACCCAGCCCGGGCATCAGAGGTGCTGGGCGCCGTGCAGTCAGAGGCGACACTGAACCGTGTTGGCGAAGCGGCATCCCGCGGCGACGAAGTGTTGCGAGAATCAGGATCGATCGAGAATGAACGATTTCCAAATGCTCGCACGGCGACGCCGCTTCTTCTGAAGGTCGATGCTTCTGATGTGGACGTGTATCAACGCGAGATCTTTGGGCCAGTAGCGTGCATTGTGCGGACAGCGAACACCGACGAGTCTATTCAGATTGCCGCATCCACGGCCCGAACGCGTGGCGGGCTTACCGCGGCGGTGTGGAGCACTGATGGAGATGTACTTGATCAAGCGACTGATGCCTTGACGGATGCGGGTGTTTCAACATCATGTAATCTTGCAGGGCAGATCTGGATGAATCAGTCTGCTGCCTTTAGTGACTTTCACGGCTCAGGTGTCAACCCTGCTGGCAACGCATCGCTCTGCGATGCCGCCTTCGTAGCCGACCGCTTCCGCTTTGTCGCCAGCCGCGTGCCTGTCGCTGTTCCGGTTGAGGAGCCAGTTACCTGATGCCCTGCTATGCCTTTGAAAATGTCGTGCCGGTTGTGCATCCAACAGCATTCGTTCACGAAACGGCTGTATTGATTGGTGATGTGTTCATTGGAGAAGGATGCCTTGTTGGACCAGGCGCGGTGTTGCGAGGCGATATTGCTCGAATTGAGATGAAGAAGGGCAGTAATGTCCAGGACACGTGTGTCGTGCATTCTTTCCCGGGAAAGGACGTCGTCATTGAAGAGAATGGTCACGTTGGTCATGGCGCAGTTGTGCATGGGTGCACGATTGGCCGCAACGCGCTCATCGGAATGAATGCTGTTCTTCTTGACGATGTGAAGGTTGGCAAAAACTGCATTGTTGGCGCAATGGCCTTTGTCAAAGAGGGCACTGTGCTTCCAGATCAAACGCTTTGGGCGGGAACCCCAGCTCGGCAAATTCGAGAACTAGCCGATCGGGAGATTGAGTGGAAGACGAAGGGGACCGAGATCTACCAACATCTCGCCCAGCGTCACCGCGAGACCGGGCATCAGATTGAGCCACTTGCTAAAGCAGATGCCGCGCGGTTGTTGCAGCGTGTGCCTGATGTCTTGTACGAGACAAAGGGATCGGGGCATCGTCCCGGGTGAGTCGCAAGCTTCGGGGGGTAAATTCCCTTGTGCTTTGCATTGGCCGATGGAGACACAGCAGGGCAGAGACCACATGGGCCTGGCCCTCTTGCTATCAGTTCGCCAGTGTTAATTGCACCGGTGCAGAGTGCAGAGGTGTTAAGGCCCCGGTGTGGGGATCGACCCCCGCGTTATTTATGACCTCATGAACTGATCTCTTGCGCTCGCAGCCAAGTCGCGCGCAGCGTCACCCAGGAC
>CAVOCO010000269.1:0-2983 GCA_963694215.1 Phycisphaerae bacterium | reverse complement strand
AACAACGAGCACTCGAACAGATCCGAAAATCCTTCAGCCCGATCCGCTGCGCGGGGTAACCACTCACTCGACCTTCTGTGTGTCCGGTGGCGATGCGACAGCACCATTCACTGCGCTCCATAACGACATCAACATCATGCCGAAGAAGATAAGCTGGATGCCAAACAAGAGTCCGGGCGCCCACAACGCATCGCTTGGATACCACGCAAACAACATGGCTGCGACGAGGATGCCAGCAACACCGCTGATGACCTGAAGCCCGGGCGAGGTCATAGATCGATATGGAAAGCCCGTGAGATCTGCAATGCCCCGGATAAGCGACACGATGCCAAGTAGCAGTGTCAACGCCTCAAGACCTTCGAATGGCCACAGCAAGAGGAGCACACCAAGAACACCAATCAAGAGGGCCGAGATTGCCGTTGCCACTCGATGCTCTGTCCCGCCTGCCACACTTCGCAGCAGGCCAAGCACGCCGATCATGACCGCGAGAATGCCAATCATGAGCTCTAAACCCACACTCGCAATGAACGGAAAGATGACGGCAAATGCGCCGCCAAGCAAACACACTACGCCTTCGAACAATATCAACCCCTTGCCCTGCCGAAGCAGTTCGTGAACCTGGGCAGGCGTCGCCCCAATTGATGTCGCTGTAGTCATGCTTGATGAACTCCTGAAGTAAATAGAGAGCGGCATTGTAATGAGTGGAGTGATGAACTGATAGCAAGGATGCCATGCGCCCCGCGGCTGTCTTGGCAAGCCTGTTTGGTAATGAACGATGGGGCTAGTCCTTGTCGCCGAGCCTGACTCGGTTTTGACAAGATCACGTTTGACATTTGGACCATTTATGCAGCAACGGAGTCAGACCCCACTGGGGGCCTGACTCCGTTTTGATGAGGGCTCGTTTGGTATTGGACTACTTGTCCAGCAACAGGGCCAGTCCTCGCCGCGGGGGCGACCCCGTTGCAAGAACTGCCCCCCGCTCATTCGTCCTTGATGTCAATCTTCCGTGGCTTGATTGCTTCGGCCTTTGAAAGCGATACAGAGAGCACGCCGTCGCGATACGTGGCCGTAATGGAATCTGCGTTGATGCCGTCGCCTATTCTGAACGATCGATGGAAGTCGCCAACGCCGTACTCCTGGTGCCGCGTTGTGCCGAGTGTGTCGTAGCGATTTGAAACTTCAGCGTCGATGACCAGCATGTTGTCGTCGGCAGAAATCTCTATTTGCTCCGAGCAAGTACCCGGCATGTCTGCAGTCACGCGAAAATCTTTTTTGGTTTCATACACATCAACTGGAGCACGGTAGTTCTGAGGTCGCTTGGCCGTGTCAGTCGTTGAGCAGCAGTCTGTGTTGGTTGTTCCGCAGCAGTTTGTTTTTGTTGGTTGGTTGATCATGGCAATATCCTTTCGGCCCCGGAGGAAAAATTATTTCAATCAGTTCTCACGCACTGCAACGCGCCGCGTGCGGGAGCCTTCGAGTTTGGGAAGTGCAATGGTCAAGACGCCATCAATCAGTTTGGCATCGATTCCGCTGACATCAACGCCCAATGGAAGCCGCACAATGCGTTCAAATTTCTTGGCTGAGCGTTCGCGGCGGAGCAACCTCGCCTCTTCGGGTGTCTCAATTGTTCGACATCCAGAGATTGTCAACATGTTGTCGGCCACAGTGACCGCTAGGTCTGCTGATGCAACACCTGGAAGCTCTGCTTCGAAGAAGAGGAAGTTGTCGTCTTCAATCATGTTGACAGCTGGGTTGGGTCGGATGGCATCAAGGAAACGCGTCGTTGGCGATGTTGATGCGAGCGATGCTGTACCCAGGCGATCAAAGGCCCGATCGATTTCGTGACGAAGTATGTCCGTAGCGTTGGTGACTGGTGCGAGAATGGTTCGAGTGTTCATGGCAAATCTCCATGTGGTTGTCGGAACGATGTGTTCCAGAGTGTCGTGTGTGCCGGCTTCATGTCGGCGGTTGAGTGAACTGCCAAGAACAAGAGCAACCTCCATGCCAGCCGAGGCGATCTTCGAGAAATAAATATGGTCCGCTATAAAGTGCGCCTATACACAAGAATCAAGCGGAAACTGAGCACGACAACACACCGCAACTTCTCGCATCTCGAGCGACCGACTGCCAAACTGACAAATGCCTGCCAGCAAGACACTGCACAACATCGCACCTCAAAAAATACCCACGCCGAGGCGGCTGAGCCGCCTCGGCGTGGGTCGAAAAGAATCTGGGCGGCCTCAGTCAGCTGGCCAGATTTCCTTCACGACTGATGAATTGTTCGCCGGTCGCTGCACGCTTCTTAGGAAGCACGATGCTCAATACACCGTTGACGATCCGAGCGGAGATTTCCGTTGTCTCAACGTCGAGCCCGATAGCGAATTCGCGGCGAAGATTGCGGTCGGTCCGAATTTCACCTTGAAGCGTCGACACACGGGAGGAACGCATGTTGGAACGAGCTGCAATTGCTTCGATGATAAGGCGGCCGTTGGCGGCAGTGATGTCCACGTCGTCGATTGAGACGCCAGGGAGATCCGCTTCGATGACCCATGCCTTGCCGTCGTCATAGACGTCGATTGGCATGGTGGCACCAGCGAGCGTTGCCTCGGTGCGGACACCGCTGCCCACTGGGTGGTCAACATTGAAGCCGGTAGCATTCAAAGGCTGAGTGTTGTAGCCGAGTCCAAGAGCAGCAAGGCGACGAGTCGCTACAACTGGGTTCATCATGGCGATCTGTGCAATCGCAATGGCCTCGGTTTGATTCACCGCGGCGAGCATGACAATCTTGCGGGCCAGGTCAAGGTCAACGCAGGCGACTTGGAGCATCTTCGATGCGGTCCAAGGGCAGTTGCCTGGAAGTGTGGCGAGCATCGTGATGAACCCAGGATCGATTGCTGCAATCTGCGAGACAACTTGGCAGAGCGCTGGGTCCGTAGCTGCAATACGACCGACGAGCATGTGGACTGAGTTGATATTCATACCA
>CAVOCO010000268.1:0-3000 GCA_963694215.1 Phycisphaerae bacterium | reverse complement strand
AATTGATCGCCGTGATCTCTTCTTGAACTTGACTGATATGCATTACGGGCGAACCGAGATCGAGTTTGAACGTGGCAAGTTTCGTGTACGCGGCGATGTCATCGAGATCTTCCCTGCATACGAGCAATTCGCCGTTCGCATTGAGTTCTTCGGCGATGAGATCGAACGCATCTCACTAATTCATCCACTCTCTGGCGAAACGCTTGCAGAGGAATCTGAAGTGTTCGTCTTTCCTGCGGTGCACTATGTGCTGCCTGATGACCGGCTCCAACAGGCGATGGCGGATATCCGCGCCGAGTGCACAGCCCACGTGGCCCAGCTCAAGAAGGAAGGCAAACTTCTTGAAGCGCAGCGACTGATGTCCCGCACGCGCTACGACATGGAGATGCTCAGTGAGATTGGCTACTGTTCTGGTGTCGAGAATTACGCGCGGCATCTTGAGGGTCGCCCGCCCGGATCACGCCCGTCAACATTGATGGACTATTTCAATCACGTGCCAGGCCGCGAGCCGGGCGACTGGCTTGTGTTTATCGATGAATCGCATGTCACGCTGCCGCAAGTGCGAGCGATGTACAACGGAGATCAGGCTCGAAAGAAGGTCTTGGTCGACCACGGTTTTCGCCTCCCGAGCGCCATGGATAATCGCCCGCTCACGTTTGAGGAATTTGGCAAGATTGTGCCTGACGTTATCTATGTGTCCGCTACCCCGAGTGACTGGGAACTCACTCAAACTGGAGGCGTCTCAGCCGAACAGGTCATTCGACCGACTGGGCTCGTAGACCCGAGGATCGATGTCCGTCCAGCCGAGGGGCAAGTGCCGGACTTTATTGAGGCATGCAAGGAAGTTGCAGCCCGAGATCAACGGATCATTGCCACAGTGCTCACGAAACGTATGGCCGAAGACCTCACGACCTATCTCGACGAACAAGGGCTCAGCGCGAGGTATCTCCACAGCGACATCGACACACTTGACCGACTGGAGATTCTGAAGGATCTGCGCGAGGGTGATTTTGACGTGCTTGTGGGCGTCAACCTTTTACGTGAAGGCCTAGATTTGCCCGAGGTCGCGCTGGTGTGCATCCTCGATGCAGACAAGGAAGGATTCTTGCGCAGCCGAACGAGCCTCATTCAAACCATTGGTCGAGCGGCGAGAAATGTCGATGCCACCTGCATTATGTACGCCGACCGGATCACTAATTCAATGAAGGCCGCCATCGATGAAACCGATCGTCGCCGTGCTGTTCAAGAAGCGTTCAATGAAGCCAACGGCATTACCCCCACAACAATCGTTCGTGAAGTACGACGTGGAATCGATCGCGAGCTGCAAGCTCGGCGGCTAGCCAGAACAGCCATCGACCCAGACGGTACTGAATCTGATCTGAACCGAGACGAGATCCTTGAATCACTTGAACAAGAAATGATGGAGGCTGCGGACCAACTCGAGTTCGAGCGGGCCGCCGCCTTACGCGACCGCCTCGCCGCCATTCGAAGTGGCAAAGGCGACCCCCGTCAAAAAGAAAAACACCCGGCACCAGGAACTGCCCGCAGCCGCAAGCGGCGAACGAAGAAGCGGTCATAAGTTGTGAGAGCAGCCCCTAGCCCGCAGCTGCCGCCGAGAGGACTGTCAGGCCGCACGCTCCAACCCTCAATTCCACTCCCCTAATAGTTACAGAGCGTTCGCAGCTTGGGCGGAGGTACTGCCAGACGGTGCCAGTACCTCGCGACTCGCCCGCGGCGATGCCGCGCCTGCTAACCTGCTCGGAATGGCTATACCTCCCCCCAATTGTCCAGGCTCGTGCAACATCCTTCTTATTGGCGGAGGAGGTCGCGAACATGCGATTGCGTGGAAGCTCCGTCAATCCAACCGCTGCGGAACGTTGTGGCTCACCGACCCAGGCAACGGTGGACTTGCCAAACTCGGTAAGCCGTGCCCCCACAAATGGGATCATCGCAACACATTTCCACTCACGAACTGGTGCGACAAACAAGGCATCAATCTTGTTGTGGTCGGGCCAGAGGCGCCACTTGCTGAGGGCATTGTTGACTCTCTACGCACCGAGCGACGACAGGTATTCGGGCCAAGCAAAGCTGGCGCAAAATTGGAATCCGATAAATCCTTCGCAAAAGAGCTGATGAAACAGGCCGCCATTCCAACTGCCGATAGCCGCACGCTCACCTCAGCAAATACTGCCCGTCGCTGGGTACTTCGCTGCCTGGAAGCCGAACTTGCCGGCGCCACACCCGTTGAGGGAATAGAAGAGTTGGTCTATTGGATTGCCACAAGTGACAATCGTGTTGAAGACAAAATGCCTCCACTCACCGATGCCGTTCGCGGCTGGCTTGCCCAGCGCGACGAACCACTGGTCATCAAGGCCGCAGGTCTCGCTGGTGGCAAAGGTGTTGTCATCTGCAAGACCACGTTGGAAGCGATCGATGCCATTGAGCTCATCATGGTGGACCGCGCCTATGGCGAGGCCGGCGATCGCATTATCATCGAAGAGTTCTTGCAGGGGCAAGAGGTCAGTATTCTGGCCTTAGTAGACGGCAAGACGATGTGGGTGCTCGATCCGTGTCAGGACCACAAGCAAGTCGGCGAGGGAGATGTTGGCCCCAACACGGGCGGCATGGGCGCGTATTGCCCCGCTCCCATGATTGACGAGCCGCTACTCGCTGAAATTGAGAAGGCCATTCTGCTGCCAATGCTCGATGCAATCCGGCGCCGAGATATTGACTATCGCGGCGTGCTCTATGCCGGCCTCATGCTTACCCCCGGCGGACCAAAGGTGCTTGAGTTCAATTGCCGGTTCGGAGATCCAGAATGTCAGGCATTGCTGGCACGACTTGAGGGCGACCTGGTCGACATACTCTGGCGAACAGCTGTTGGCACACTGGTGAATGCCAAGATTGATTTCGACCCACGCCCCGCGTGCTGCGTCGTGCTCTGTAGCGAGGGGTATCCCGGCTCGTATGAAAAGGGCCGGCCGATCGGCGGGCTCGCTG
>CAVOCO010000267.1:0-3000 GCA_963694215.1 Phycisphaerae bacterium | reverse complement strand
GTCAATTCTGCAGCGGCATGGGCCGTGATTCCCATCGTGACCGTGTCACCATCGTGGCGGAACCACTCGTGGCTTTCAGAGTATCGGCAGTCGGTTGGGCTAGACATCTCGGGTCTCCTGAAGCTCGGCAGTTGCTAAGTGTAGTCGCTCGCTTTGATTGATTCCGAACGAGGTGGGATAGTAGCACGGGGCCGGCCGTCATCGGATATCCTCGCCCCTGAGACGACTCCCATGACACTGCTGCTCTCCCTGACATCCCGATCGCTTCAGTCACTGCTTGACCCTGCCGCGGACCCCCCGAGGACTTTGTTTGATGCGCCGAGCTTTGTCAGCGATGAACTGGGCCTTCGTGGCATGAGTCTCAATGTTGACATGCTCACCGGGTGGTCTTCAGCTGACATGGACAAGTTTCGCCATCGCTCAGATCAAGCGGGGTGCCCATGCCTAGTGTTGGTTGAGTCCACGCCCATAGCATTTGGTGATGCCGACGAATCGGTACGTTCGGCCGCAGCTGATCGACTTGCCCGCCTCGCAGGTGCGGCCGGTCGCCTCGGCTGCAATTCCGTGTCGATTCCAGTTGTCATTCCACGAGATGATCAGCCTGCTTTGGCCCGAGCCATCGCCGCAATTCAAGCCTCGCTTATTGCCATCGAAAGCCAAGAGCTCAACGTGCTCTTAACCGCCGCGCCCGGCGTGACCGAAGAATCCGAGGGGCTCTCCGAGCTCATCAAAGTGGTTGGCGGATTCCGTATTGGTGCGCTGCCGAGCTATGGCGACCCAATCTCCCCAGAAGATCCGATCAAACACATCAAGCGTTTGGCACCCTATGCAGGAGCCATTCATCTTCGGTGCGAAGGGTTCAAGCGGGGCGGCGCGCACGCGGGGCTCGATCTTGCAGCCGGCATCAATGCCGCTCGATCGGTCGGGTACCAAAGCAATGTTGCAATTGATTATGTTGGCCAGGGAGACCCGGCCAAGGAAATCACCAAGGCACTTGAAATTCTCCAAGCAGCAATCGACGCGGAGTAACACAGTGGTTGATGCAGACCAACGGTTGATCGTGACGATCGATGGCCCCGCAGGAACGGGGAAGTCTGCCGTGTCGCATCGCCTTGCGGCCGAACTTGGCATTTCGTGTCTTGATACAGGTGCGATGTACCGCTGCGTTGCGCTGATGACGATGCGTGAGGGAATCGACGCCAGTGATGCCTCGCTTGTCATGCCCGCAATGGACGCTCATCCAATCGATTTCGACTGGACGCAGCACCCCCCGATGCCTCGTCTTGATGGAGAACCAGTTGGCGATGCGATTCGCAGTGCTGAGATTGGCCGAGTGGTTTCCATCGTCGCATCTGTTCCAGAAATTCGAGGTGCAATGGTGCAGGCGCAGCGCCAGATTGCCGATGCCCACCCGAGACTTGTAAGCGAGGGTCGAGATCAAGGTTCGGTGGTGTTCCCCGATGCTGAAGCGCGGTTCTATCTCACTGCCGACGCGAGTATTCGAGCGCATCGCCGTGCTCGGCAGCTCCGAGCAACCGGGCACGAAAATGTTGATGAAGCAGAAGTGCTCAAGGCAATCGAAGCGCGTGATGCGATCGATAGATCTCGAAAGATAGGCCCCCTGACCTGCGCGCCCGGAGCCATTCTGATTGACACCACCAAGATGGGTCGCCAAGAAGTTGTGCAGCGTCTTGTTCATGATGTACAAGCGATTGTTGATGGGGCGGTGTCCGGCTCGTGTTGAGCTTTCTTCAGTTTCGGCGTCGCAATCCAGACCGCTCAGCGGGCGGTTTGCTGCTGTGGTACACGCTTGTACCTGTCACCGTTGGCTGGCTATTTTGGCTGTTGTGGCGGTTTCGGATTCGTGGAAGGCGTAATGTTCCGCGATCCGGCGCTACGATTGTGATTTCAAATCACCAATCTCATCTCGATCCAATGATGCTTGGCATCGCAACTCGTGATCGAGCACCGCGGGCGATGGCGCGGCGTAGCTTAGAAACCAACTCGCCGTGGCCGATTCCATGGATTCTTCGTGTCGGCATTCGCGTCATCTTTCTTGAGCGAGGAGCGGCAGATCCTGCCGCCATGCGAGCGGCATTGCATGAATTGAAACACGGACGCGTCGCGACCTTGTTTCCAGAGGGAACGCGAAGTGAAGACGGCTGCATGCGTCCGTTTGAGCGTGGAGTGTGGCTCTTGATCAAACGAGGGAAGGCTTCTGTATTGCCGGTCGCAGTTGAGGGCACAGGTGATGCCTGGCCGCGGAACTCGAGGCCGCAATGGCGGGGCCGCATCATGGTCAATATTGGTAAGCCGATTGCGTGTGAGACGCTGCTAGAGATGGGGGTCGACAAAGCATTGCCATTCCTGCACGCCAAGGTTGATGCGCTTCGCGCTGAGGCCCGAGTAGAAATCCGTAACCGGTCAAAGGGGAAGTGGCCTCGGCCTGGCCCTGTTGATGAGGTGACCGCATGAACGGGTGGGACATTATTACTGATCTAGTGGTGTTGCTCTCGGTGGCATCACTGCTCGGCGTCATCGCCGAGCGCCTTCGCTTGAGCAGCATTGTGGGAGCCCTGGTGGGCGGTATGTTGGTTGGGCCAGGTCTGCTTGGGTGGGTCCAGAATGATCACCTTGAAGTGCAGTACGTTGCTGAATTCGGCGTCGCGCTGCTGTTGTTTACGATTGGCCTTGACATCACCCGAGAGAAACTGGTGGCATTCGGACTGCAAGGTGCAGTGGTCGGTGTGTTGCAGGTGATCATGACATTGGTTGGCGGAGCACTGGCCGCCTCGCTCTTTGGGTGGGGCATCGGTGGATCGATCGCTATTGGCGCCATGGTGGCCTTGAGCAGTACGGCAGCAGTTGCGCGAACACTCTTCGATTCCGGCCAATTGGAATCACAACATGGCCGAATGGCCGTTGCCATGCTGCTCGTGCAGGATCTTGCAATCGTGCCATTGGTTATTGGCCTATCAATTCTTGGTGGCCCGATTGAGA
>CAVOCO010000266.1:0-3023 GCA_963694215.1 Phycisphaerae bacterium | reverse complement strand
ACAACTGGTGTGATGATGCCGCCACCACGCGGATAGGCATCTGGCATTGCGTCACGTCGTTGCCACAGAACTGAGCCCAGTTCATCATCTTCAATGCGGTAATGGGTTTCGAATTCAAGCCCATCGCCGTTGTATTGAATATTGCGTGTTGCTTGAAGTCGATTGTTGAATACGATGATCTCGTCGCGGTCGACATCGAGTCCATCAATTGAGGCCGTACTGCTTTCAAGCAGTACGCGGGTGTAATAGAGGTCATCACGTCGCAGAATCGAAACGAGATCACGCCGAACCATTCGGATAGCCGAGTCTGCTCGCAGATAGGCATCAATACGGCCGCGTGTTGAGTTTCGTGACTTGGCAACTTGTTGAATTGCAACGCCCATGGCCAGCAAGATGCCAGCAAGCAAGACGCCCGCAAGCAGGAACTCAATCATCGTGAAGCCACGACGGTTCGAAGTTGATCCGCGGCGATTCATCCACCACCATCCTGCACTGGTTGAGCTTCTTCTTCATCCCACGTACGACTTTCTCGGTCGAGTGGCTCGTCGGGTTTCCAATTAATTGGATCGTCCTCTTCTCCTTGTCGCGGGGCAATGAGCGTCTCGATTGAGACCGACATCGGGCCACCTCGATCTTGCCAGTTGACAGTGGCTCGTACCTGCCATGGTTCCCAATCACTGGTCTTCTTCATTTCGAGTGTCCAGTCAAATCGGTTGAATGGCTCTTCGAATCGACCCTCCATTGGTTCGGATTGTTGGTACATCTCAGGTCCAACGGCAATCACCATTGCAAGCGATTCGTCGGCAAGCCACGATGCGGTGAGTCGCCACTCGCCGGTTTGTTCTGCGCGGAGTGCTTGGCTGGCCATCGAGAGCGTCACCGAAAGCCCAATGCCCAGCAGCAAGGCTGCAATGAGCACATCGAGCAATGCAACACCTGTGCGGGCGTGTCGGGGTGTCATCACCAGTCCTCCTGCCATCGGCCAGACGTATCGAGGTCAATCGATGTACGCGGGATAGACGACATCGGTTCGTTTCGCATCGAATCTTGCCGCAAGGGTCGCAGGCCGGAAGGCGTTAAGGTTAGCCGAACCGATCGAGCGAGATATGAATCGTCGCTGTGCATTGTGAATTCAAGTCCCGGTCGTGGTTGGCCTGGAAGGTTTGTTATGGGTTTGTCCGAGGGGTCAACCGAATCGCCGTCGACCAAAAATTCCATCCTCTGCACGGGTAGAAAGTCCGGCAGGCGAACCTCTCGCACGGAGAGGTCAGGCAGCCACCCGTTGTTCATGTCGTCCCGCTTGCCGCGTCTAATCATAAGGCTGAGGCTGTTCCGATTGGGGTCTATGGTGATGCCAACAGGTTCAGATGCGAATTCGCTGCGGATGGCGTACATCAGCATCAGATCACTCACCTTCTCGGTGGCGATATCAAATTCGCGGCTTGCAGCGCCGCTCAATCGAGTCACAAGTACAGCAGCAAGCATCGCCATCAACACAGTGACGACGATAACTTCGATCAGCGTAAATGCTCTGCGGCCAGCCATGCGCTACTGTGTCAGGTCCGCGTTGGCCTGCTCACCACCAGGTGTCTTGTCGGCTCCAAATGAGACGATGTCGTAATCAGCATTGATGTCGCCGGGCGACCGCACCATGAAGGGCATTTTCCATGGGTCAAGGACATCGTCGACCTTTGGCAGATATGGGCCATTAGGGCCGCCACCGTCATTGGGTCGAAGCGTGAGGATAGTCAGGTCAAAGCCATCTTCGGGTTGAGGCTGGCCAACGTCAATCAGATAGAGCGTCAACGCTTGGCTGATTTTGGCGGCCTGTGTTTTGGCAATTTCAGCTTGCCCGCGGCCAAAGACACCCATGACACGGGTTGCCACGACTGTCATCAAGAGGGCGAGCACCGTCACGATAACGATGACCTCGACAAGGGTGAAGCCACGGCGGCCGACGGCTCTGCGGTGATGGGTGGTGCGGGTCATGATCGGGTACTCCACGCGGGTAACTCAACCGGCGATATTTTGTAGTTCAAGCAGTGGTAGCAGAATGGCGGCGAGGACGAAGGCGCCCAGAGAAGCCATGATGATGATGAGAATTGGGGGGAAGGCTTTTGTGAAGATCTTGATCGACACATTGACTTGACGGTCGAACGCTGTCGCTGCGTGAGCAAGCATCTTCTCAAGCTGTCCAGATCGTTCGCCAAGGTTGACGACCTGCACAAGTAGTGGGGGGAATAGCCCTGAGCGTTCAAGCGGGTCGGCAAGCGGTTTGCCCTCTGTGACTTGAGCATGGACATCGTCAATCGCACGCATCATGGCTGTATTGACGAGTGTGTCACGTGTGATGTTCAAACAATCTAGCAATGGCAGCCCAGCCGAGGCAAGTGTGCCCATTGTTCGTGTAAACCGCGCCACGGCAACATCTCGGAGCAGCTTGCCCAGAACAGGCACTTTCAGTTTCCATGTGTCCCAGCGCAGACGATTTTCAGGACTTTCGATCCAGAATTTCCAGAGCAAAACACTACCGACAATGGCGGCGATACAGAGGGGCCACCAGGCCGTAATGAAGTCGGCCAGATTCAGCAGGATTTCTGTGGGAAGCGGAAGCCGTTTCATGCCCGCTGCTTTGAGTGGTTCCATCAGGCGTGGAATGAGCACCGTAACGAGGACGATTGCGCTGCTGAGGATGAGCACAGCCACCATGAGCGGATAGAACACGGCGCCGAGAATCTCTCGGCGAAGTTCAATGGACCGCTCAAGCAGGTCGGCGAGTTGATGCAGCACAATGCTGCTTTCTCCAGAAGCATCTGCAGCGCGAAGCATTCCACCAATAAGGTCGTCAAATGGCGGACCATATGAGGTGGCTGCCTTGTGCAGCGATTCGCCCGCTTCAACGCGATCAATAATGTGGTCGAGCACGACTGGTGCGGCGCGGCCCACTGCTTGCTTTCGAATCGTGCGGAGTGCTTGCATCAACGGCAATCCGGCCTCGAGGGCTGTTGCAAGTTCTCGCATCA
>CAVOCO010000265.1:0-3035 GCA_963694215.1 Phycisphaerae bacterium | reverse complement strand
TCGCCGGGGAATACTTGGCCAAACGGAGTTCGCTGCCGCGCAATTGCTGACTCAACAAGGTTCCACCGATCGCCTCGTTTCTCATCGAGCACAAGCTGAACATCTCGCACGAGAATCGACTTTAGTGCAGCCTGCCGTTGTCGCCAACGATCTAGGAGCTGCGTACGTAGCGAAGGTGCTGGAGCTTCCTGTGCAGAAAGGATGCCCTCAAGTTCTGTTCGAGCCCAGTCTCGCTGCGTCTCGAGCCATGCTGCAGCGGCTGCGTCATCCTTGATGGAAGAAGCCTCTCCGCGGACCTCTCGCCACGCATTTCGCCGGCCTGGCCAGCTCGGCGATTCCCACTGTTCATGAAGCTTTGCCATGTCAAGGGACTGCAGCTCGTTGGACACGCCGGTTCGCTCGCTATCGATCTGTTTCAGATATTCGCTGAGCAAATCGTCCAGAATCGTGGACTGCTGCGGATCAAGATCCATAACCTCGATGATGACGGGCAAATCTCGAGTCATCAGCTGTGGCGCAAGCAAAGAATCGACACCAGTCGACGTCAAGAGTGCCAATTGAATACAGACCATGCTGCCAAATAGTGCTATCAAACCAGATCCTCCGCTCAGGGGGGTAGTCTACGACGATGGAACGCATCAATGTGCTCATTATTGGCGCCGGCCCTATAGGACTTGAGGTGGGATATTCCCTTCAAATGGCTGGCTGTGCTGCAGTCATCGTGGACGCTGGCGAAATTGGCCACACTATTTTCCGGCTCTTCCCCCCATCGACTCGATTCTTCAGCTCACCAGAACGGCTTGCCATTGCTGGCATTGATTGCCCAGTACCAACCCAAGAGAAAATTACCGGCGAGGAATACCTCGCCTATCTTCGAAGCGTTGTCGTGACGCGAGATCTCGATGTGCGAACTTTTCACCGGGTGACAGCTGCCACACAATCGGATGAAGGATTCATTGTCACGTTGTCAGAGCTTTCGGGCGCGTCACATCAAGTACACGCGTCTCAAGTCGTTATTGCCTGCGGAGGGACCCACCGACCACGGACTCTTGGTATTCCTGGCGAAACACTTGGGCACGTCCAGAGTGATCTTGGTGACCCGCACCGCTTCTTTGGCCGGCGCGTGCTGATTATTGGCGGAAAGAACTCAGCTGTCGAATCGGCCTTGCGGTGTTGGCGGGCGCATGCCAATGTCACGATCTCATACCGAAGAAACTGCATCTATGAACGCGTGAAGTATTGGCTCAGACCTGAGGTTGAGTCGCTCATCAAAGAAGGACGTATCACAGCGTGCATGCCAACGCGTCCGCTTGAGATTCACCCCGACCATGTTGTGCTTGAACGAACTGATACACACGAGCAGATCACAGTGCCGGTTGACGATGTACTTCTGCAAATTGGATACGAGCAAGACGACACGCTCTTTCGCATGTTTGATGTGGCCTGCGAAGGCGAGCAGAACGCTCCCGTCTTCAACCCGGACACCATGGAGTCGAGCGTGCCGAATGTGTTCATTGCTGGCACGGCTATCGCCGGGACCCAGCAACGATACAAGGCGTACATTGAAACAAGCCATGGCCACGGGCCACGCATTGCCGCGGCGATGACCGGAGCGCCGCCACCAGAAATAGATGCTGCTCGCGTGCTTCCAGAGGGATAACCGCGACCTGCATCGGTCTGTTCAGTCCTATGGACAGCTGCCCCATCCAGCAAGAATGGCCAGAAGATCATCTGTATCCACTAGGTCGTCGCCGTTGGCATCGCCCGACGGTTCGCTACTTCCAAAGGCATCAATGACAGCGAGCAAGTCGTCTATGGTTACTGCCCCGCTCCCATCGAGATCACCGATACATAGTTCCTCTACGTCAATGGCCCAGCTCACTGTGCTGGTCATAAGCGATGCCCGCGCTGCTTCATCCCGCACCCATGGCGTGGGGTCAACGACGACCGCTGCAAGCGAGTGCGGCCCAGACGAAAGACCAAGCAGCGAGAGATCTATCGATGGCATCACTTCGCCCGCAACAATTGAACCGTCAAGAAGCCACGTCACGGTCAATTCATGACCCCCTGGCTGCACTGGCTGCGCTATGACGACTTCGGTGCCATGAAGCACCTGGCCAGTCGGCGTCCATGAATCGAGCGGATCAACAAGCGAGTACATCTCTAAGATGAGCGCCTCCACCGATGGCGGATTGAATGGCCGGCCAAGCGACCGCATCATCGAGTTGTTACTGGGGCGATAGATGCCGGTCGTGTAATACGCAGCGCCCTCATACGTATCAACAAGCCCGTCCCATTGTGGATCATTGAAGCCAAGCCAGCTGGCCCACTTCGTACCCGAGGCGGCCATTTCAGCAGCGGTTTGAATAGACACATTAGGCGATGCGTGCTCGCCATAGGGATATGTCGTACCGCCACCGGAGGTGTACTCATCAGCAAGGTTGCCAAAGCTATGCCCCAGCTCGTGAATGCCCACCTCGTACGAGGAACCATTCCCACCCGACAACGTGCCAAGATTCGAACTTGAATACCCGGCCCCGCCATACTTCGACGAGTTTGCCAGCGCCAGTATTTGGTCAATGGCCGGGGCAGCGCCCGCGTACCCGACTGCCTTAGATACGTTGACACACAGCAAACGCTCGATGCCGCTGCACCAAAAAGCCATATCCATGGCGGTGTCACGATCAATACCCTGTGACGGATCATTGTCTACACCCGACTCATTAGAGACCACATCAACACGGTGCACGAGAAACAGACCGGAGTACGAGGCAAATGGCTCTTTTGCAAAGAGCGATGATGTCATCTGCATCGCCTGCGTGGCATATATGCCAAGTTCAGCAGCCACGTAGCCATCGCCCACAATGACAAGGTCGACACGGTTGGACGAGTCACCGGTTCCCCAAATAAGATCAGACCCACCGCGGTTGGCAAGATTGCCGTGTGTCAGCACGGGAAGTGGCACCGTTACGACCCCACCAACGAGCTCTCCTTGGGCATCAAGCCCGTCGTAATAAAGCAGTTCAGTAGTGGGC
>CAVOCO010000264.1:0-3040 GCA_963694215.1 Phycisphaerae bacterium | reverse complement strand
TATATAACATATATATGAACGTTATGACCGTTATCCACAGCCAGCCGCCCAAGGCCCGAAACAGCTATTTTTGCACACGTACGGATGCCACCTCCATGAATCTGGAGTTTGGGCTGCCGCATTCTTGCTTTGTTGGGACTGAGCTCGCAGGCACTGGATCCGTTACGAGGTATTGGTCAGGTGAGGTTCTCACTGATCGTCTCTACGGGCCAATACGCCAAGGCAACGCATCAGGGGACACTCAGCCCGCCTTGCATACCAAGATTCCGCCACGACCACGCTGCCGCTCAATGCGATTTGCCTGTGGTCTACTTGATGCGAGCAGAGATCAATGAAGCCCCAGATTCGATTGCATCGCGGGGCCTTTGAACTACGTGCTTCAGTGCATCTGAGTCAGGATATAGATGTTGTATTCAACTTCTTTTCAGATGCTCGCAATCTAGAACTGCTCACACCCCCCATGCTCAGTTTTTCCACACTGACTCCGGCGCCAATCGTCATGAAAGTGGGGGCGTTGATTGACTACCGATTAAAGATCCGCGGACTTCCATTCCGGTGGAGGACTGAAATCACGGCATGGGATCCGCCCCGCAGATTTGAAGATACGCAACTCAAAGGTCCCTACCGACAGTGGATTCATGAGCATCTCTTTTTCAAAGATGGCGATGGAACCCGGATGGAAGATACCGTTCGCTACAAAGTGCTTGGGGGCCGGCTGGTCAATCGCCTGTTTGTCGCTCCAGATGTGCTGCGCATCTTCAACTATCGCAATCAGATCCTCCAAGAGCATTTGCAGAATAGCGTTCTGGGATCTGAATCGTGATCAGTTCGATCCTACTACTGCAATTGGTCGCCTCTGTTGGCATGGCCGCTGTGATCTGGTTTGTACAGATTGCTCATTATCCACTTCATCGCCACGTGCCAGCCGATGCGTTTGTCGCCTATCAGAGGTCACACATGTACCGAGTAACATTCATCGTCGGGCCGCTCATGCTTGCCGAAACGATTGCTGCGGTATGGCTTCTCTTTCTCCCGCTCCCATTTGATTTGGTTGATCTCGCATGGATTGGAATCATCCTCGTTGTCCTGCTGTGGATATCCACTGCGGTCTGGCAGATACCATGTCATCGTCGTCTTGAAGTCGGCCGTGACGAACAGGCCTTACGTACACTCATTCATACAAATTGGATTCGCACTTCGCTTTGGACAGCCCGATCGGTTGTTGCATGTGCCATGGTGTGGCCATTCCTCAGTGGTTCAACCACGCTTTAAAGTCTTTGGAGAAGTCATGAAGACCTTGTCTTGTCTCAATCGAGTTGGATCAATCGCAGCGTGTATCGGGATTTTCCTGATCAGTGGCTGTGGGCCAGCATTAATCCCCGATCGAAATCCTACGGGGGATCAGTTCCCGCAAGTAACAGGCGAGTTTCTTACCGGCTCCAAGGCGACGCTTCCAGATCAATTTCTTGGCAACTCAGCCATGTATCTGGTCGGATATATGCAGGAGACGCAATTTGATCTCGATCGCTGGACAATGGGGCTGCTCGAAGCAGATCTTCCGTCAACCATCGTCGAAATTCCTACGATTCCAGGACTGGTGCCTACGGCGATCAGTGGATGGATCGATGACGGAATGCGTTCGGGTATCCCAAAAAAGGATTGGCCCGCCGTCATCACCTTATATGGATCAGATGCACATGACGTAGCCACGTTGACTGGCACTGAGAATCCGCGAAACACTCGTGTGCTGCTGATCGATGATGCTGGTGTAGTGCGTTGGTTCTGGGACCAGGGTTTCTCAGCCTCAAGTCTTATTGAGTTAAAGGGTGTGATCAAGAACCTTCCCAAGCAGGAGTCCAAGTGATGAGACGAATCTTTACCCGTTTATTAATGACATTACCGTTCTTGATCCCCGCGTGCGATTACAGAACAACCAGCCGTTCCCCCAGTAAGGAGGGCATACCAGTGAATATCTATGGACATACAGTGGAATCCTTGAGTGGTGCACCAATGGACCTTCGAGAGTTGCAAGGGCAAGTCGTCCTCATGGTTAATCTGGCCAGCAAGTGTGGGTACACCGGTCAATATCGAGATCTGCAGTCGCTTCAGAATTCGTATGAAGGCAAGCCGTTCACCGTGATCGGATTCCCATGCAATGACTTTGGCAGCCAGGAACCAGGTGGCCCAGAGACGATCGAGGCATGTGCTGTTGGGTACGGCGCTGACTTCCCCATTATGGCCAAGGTGCAGGTCAAGCCAGGTGACGGCCAGTCGCCGGTGTATGCAGAGTTGTCCTCCACCATGGGCGCTGCGCCCTCTTGGAACTTTGGCAAGTATCTCGTTGATGCACAGGGCCAGCCTGTGGCCTTCTTTGGGTCTTCGATCAATCCAGACTCCCCGGAAGTTCGGACCCAGATTGATGCGTTGTTAGCCGGAACAAATGGAGGTGAGTCATGAAGCCAATCAAACCTATATATATGGTCATCGGTGTTGTGTGTTCCGTTCTGGCGGTCACGCAGGCCAGCCCGACCAACCAATATCAGACAGCTGAAGATGCGGGCCTTGTTCAATTGCTCGGAGGAGCAATCCAGCGAGGCGTTCCGCTTTTCAACGCCGGGCAGCAAGAGGGGTGTGCTTCGATCTATCAGACTGCCATTGATGCAGCGATGCTTGGATCCTGTTGGGGCCTGAGCAGTATTGAACGGGTGAATCTATTAACTGGCGCAGCGGCGGCAGTTGCAATGGAGGACCCTGCGTCACGGGCCTGGGCGTATCGAGAAATGATGGATGCACTTCTGGTGCCTCGTCAAGCGTTGTTCGCTTCGGTCGAGGCTTCCCTCCAGGAGTCAAGCAAGTTGTTATTCAGCTTTAACTCCGAAGTCGAGAAATTGCCGTGGCGCATCGTGCTCGATGGTGTGATGGGGGGTCTTTCGACTGGCAATATTGAAGTCGATGGGGGTGTCATGTCCTTTACCGGCCGGACATCACTGCAGAACAACGGTGGGTTCTCATCCATCCGCGCTCCGATTGAAATGGGTTC
>CAVOCO010000263.1:0-3063 GCA_963694215.1 Phycisphaerae bacterium | reverse complement strand
CGAGAACACGCCGATGTCAAGCCGGCAAAGCGAGAGCGGCACCGCTCCGTTGGGTGCTGGTGCCGCGACATCAACCAGTACACCGCTGCTGCCGAGATACTCGCGAAGACTGCCATCTTGCGCGATGGCCAAAATATTTCCGGTTCCGCCGAACACCGACCACTCAGGCAACTCGGCGCTGGTACATGCCTGACACAAATCCAGAATGCCATCGCGGTCTTCGTCGAGCGCATGATCAAGCTGAATGTCGGCAAAGTCAATAACGCCGTTGCCATCGCAATCTGGCTCACACACATCGGGCACACGGTTGCCATTGATGTCATCAGCGCCAAGGGCTGCAACGTCCCACGCATCGGGCACGCCATTGCCATTGCAGTCGGCCTGGCACTCATCGGGCACCATATTGGAATCGGCATCTTGGGATGTGCCCCCTGCGATGTCGTCAGGGTCAAGCACTCCATTGCCGTTGCAATCTTGGCATTCGTCTGGAATGCCATCCGTATTCATGTCGCCGCTTTGGCCGGAACCAATGTCATCAGCATCGTCAATGCTATTTCCATTGCAGTCATACACAAGGCAGTCGCCTTCTGGATTGAGTTCAAGAATGACATCTGCAACCCGCGCGTGTATGCGTTGATCAAGGTTAAGTACGCCACCTTGGTGAATATGACAGTAACTCATGATCGTGCCACGCGGGGCGGAAACACCATTGCCGCAGTCATCAATCACGGGGTCGTATCCGTCGTGCGTGTGATACGTGCCGAGGTTGTGCCCCATTTCGTGCGCAACAACAGTAATGTCCCATGCGTCCAGATCGGGCGGGCCGAGTTCATCTGGCAACGAGCCAGTCAGAAATGCGCTCACGCCAAAGGCTGATCCATTGCAGGCAGTAGCGAGGTAGGCAATGCCGCCGTAGAGCGTGTCGCGACGTCCACTAAAAAGATGCACGAGGTTGTACGGCGTGGAGTCTTGCTCGTCCTGCCAGTAGTTTCGGAATCCGGCAAGATCAGTTGCTTCGAATGGCTCGCCGCCTTCGGGCCAAAGCCGCGCAAAGGCGAGCTCAATGCGAATGCCGAGATCACGTTCATAAATAGCCGAGATGCCTGCGACCTGGGCAACGATGCCTGCGAGGGCGGCATCTTCATCGCCGCCAAAGAGGGCCACGTAGGACTGGTCTGCGTCGATCGCCACTGTGGCAATGCGAACACCCGCAGCCGGGTTAAGCGCAGCGCGGGTTGCGATTGAGCGAACTGGACTGGTCGGGGTAGCGGCGGCGCAGAACTCAGGAGCATCGGCGGGCATGGTCTGCTTGAGTATGCCCGCGGCGCTAAGTTGCCAATGGCCACCTTCACACTGCGCCTCAAGGGCCGACATCACGCCTCCAACGCCGAACTTGATGCCGCGGCTTCGACCGGCCTCGTCTGTGAACACAAGCACCGCGCCATCATCGAGACGTCCGCGGCTTATCTGAAGACTCGGATTTGGAAGCGTGACGGGCACGCCTCCACGCATCGACACGAAGCGAGCCTGAGGCGAAGTCGCTCGGATGTCATGCAGACGAAATGCAACGCCATCAAGCGTCGCCGGAGACGGCGCAGCCTGTAGAAGAAGCCCGAGTACGATTCCGGTCAGCATGTTGCCCTTCTCTCATGTGGGTGCGGGGGATCATTTGCCACCAATCCGTACGGTCACCGTACCCCAAGGTTGCAGGAATACGACGACAAATGCTCAAGAAGGCGGGACGCAGCCTTGATGCAAGATCAGCCCAGTGGTGGAGAGGAGATGAACGCGCCCCTCTACTGACTCTTGGCAGGCGGAGTGACGCCCATCACTACGCCGCGAATGCGGAATCCGTCATCTGCGGAACTTGACCACCAGGCTGATGGTCCAAGATGCTTGGCAAGAGCGGCAGATCGATCATTCTGATTAGCCTGATCTTCATTCACAAGTTCTAACTTGATCTCTTCCCAGAGTTCCGGGTCGCTGGCCTTCAATTCGTCCTCCCACTTCTGGAACTGCATGCGTTGAATTTCGGCGACGGCTGTCATCGATTCGGCAAGATCCCAGGCGCCCCATGCAGAGAGTGGTTCATCGGGCAACCATGCCATGACCCGCTCAAGCCAAGCGGGCGGCGAACTGCTCCGCGTAGCTAGGCCACGCAAGACAGATTCAACAGCGGATTCATCGCCAGCAAGCAAATGTCCACCCGCAACCGACACGCTCATGGCTCCTTCGATCCCTGGAATCGGCATGCCCAGATTCGAAAGATCAGTTGACCATATCTGGTGCCCTTGAAAGTCACGAGGTTCCATGTCGGCCTGAGGCGCTGTCGCTGCAATCGCATCACTGAGGGCAGCCGGGTTCGTGCACGCAACGGCCATGACGCTCGCAATGCTTGTCGACGTCAGCGGCCGTGTCACAGTTTGGACCTGCAGCATCTGGCGATCGAGTGGATCAAGAATAGAACGCATGAGCACTTCACTCTGATCCAGCATCTGCCCCATTCCCATCAACATTGGATTCGAACCGATCACTGCCCGTATCCAATCTGGAATCCGCTTGAAGTCAATATTCAGCCGTGTCACAGCACTTGTATCGGGACCAACCCACCCCGGCAATGCTTCGCGCGGGGTGTCGTGGGCCAATAGCCGCAGCATTCCACCCTGCCCACCGGGCATCCAGATTGCACCGGACCATGACAACAATGCATCACCTACCCCTGGGCCGCCAGAAACGGCCATTGCCCGAATAGGACCCAAGGCAGCGTCAAAGGACCCTTGAATCATCGGCACCATGCCCATTGAATCGAATAATCCAACAGCCTCAAATGTGGGATGGATAAAAGCTGCGGCCAGAAAGGAATCGGGACCATCGAGCATTTCCTTCACTGCCGGCCAATGCTCCGTATCACCAAGCGAGTCATCAAGTTCTTCGCCGTCCAGCGCATCAAGCAGTCTCATCATGGCTGACTGTGTATTCGAGAGCAGAAGATGAGACTTCTCCTGAACCATCCAAATCTCAAATGGAAAATAACTTGAACTTGCCACACTCCCAACCAGATTC
>CAVOCO010000262.1:0-3095 GCA_963694215.1 Phycisphaerae bacterium | reverse complement strand
CGTGCGGTCATTCACGCGGTTCACGTCAAGCACAACGGCTTCAAGATTGCGGTCAGGGGCGATGCCCTCATCCTCTGCGAGGCCACCACTGGTGATTTCACCAAACCGGCTGGTGTACTCATGCAGAGCGAGTTCAGTAACACGCTGATCACGCTTGTACTGTGCGTTCTCCTCGCGGAGTGCTCGCTGTACGGCGTCAGCGACCTGAAGCTGGCTATCAAGCTCAGCAAGACGCTCGTCGAGTTCAACACGCCGGCGGTCGGCCGTCAACGCTCTGGTTCGAAGCAATTCCAAGTCGGCAACCAACTTGGTCGTCAACTCTTCAGCTGACTTGAGGCTTTGAGCCAAGCTGCGTTGTGTCCGGGCCTGCCCATCTCGCTCGCTCTCGGCGGTAATGGCGCGGGCCTCGGATTCGCTTCGCATCATCTTGCATGATTCGAGCTGAGAAACGTAGCCCTGCTGTTGATGGCTATAGGCAGTCAGTTGCTGGGTGAGCTGAGCCTCACGGCTCAGAACTGACTGTCGTTCGGTGCTTTGCTGCGACCGAATAGCTTGAACTTGCGCCGACGATTCGAGCGCGTCCTGACGCCAATGCTCTTGATTCATAGTCGAAACGACTACGAGTGGCACCATAAATACAGCCAACAAGGACACCAATACAACGAAGATCTTGGTCAGAATATGCACGCTGGGCCTCTCGACAGCTGGTCCCTCACAACGGCGGCCGCGGAGGAAAGTAGGGTGAAGCCTGTTTTGTACGCCCTCAGCGATAGGGTGTCAATCGATTGCGGGAATGGAGTCAGGTTTCGAGTGGATTGGTGACTTCGGCACACGTCCGTTTTTGCGTCTTAAAATGGCCCCTGCTGCCGAAATACGGACGCGTTCATTGGGATCGTCCAGCATCTTTTCGAGTGTCCGAATGCCCAATGGCGAGCGATCCCAGCTCAGCACGAGGGCTGCCTGCATACGAACTTCGGGTATCCAGTGATTGTAATACTCGGCTGCAAGGCCAGGCATTGCCATTTCTGAGTCAATTCGGCCCAAGGCTTCTGCAGCGATCAGGCGAAGCTCTGGCCCTGCTTGCCGAGGACCACTTGCCATGGCTAGGGCACCCATTGCCGGCACCAACGTGCGGTCGTTGAGCCTGCCTGCCATTTGAGAGGCAAGGGCAGTCAACTCGCCTTGCGAGGCCGGGGCGAAGAAGGCGGCTCGAATCATTTCAAGTTGTCGCCGGTCGCCAAGCCGGACAAGTGCTGCAGCAAGACCAAGTTCGCTTGTGCGAATGGCCTCAGCATTATCACCTAAGAGTGGTTGTTTCATCGCCTCTCGAAGCAGCGGCTTGGCTGTTGGATTGCCAATCTCACTGAGTACCAACGCAGCGTTGGCTCGCGTGGCGCGATTCTGGCTCAGCACCATTCCAGCCAGCGGTGTTTGATCAACATCCTCGTCACCGCATACAACCAGCGAAAAAATTGCTGCGGCTCGAACACTGGGGGAAGGGTCATCAAGAAGAGGCCGCACCATACGGATGCTTCCGCAGAGCCTTCGCTTTCCAAGGGCCATTACAGAGACGAATCGAACGCCCTCATTCGGATCAACTACACCACGCAGAATGGCATCGCGCAGCAACTCAGTCTCGGATTCCATCATTTCAATGGCATTGGCACGCACGATTGCCTGATCAGACCGCGTGCCCTCACGCAGAACTGTGGTCGCCCGGGTATGCAGCGTTTCAGTGACGACAGCAGGCACTGGGCGGGAATTTTTTTGCGTCCTCGGCGAGGCGTCGCAGCCGCACAATGCGAGCACCATGAGTGTCATTGTAAAGCATCGAATCATGGGACGAATCATAGTCGAGCAACGCGATGAGCAGGACGCACGCGACGAATGACAATTCCAAGCACCAGCATGATGAGACTCAACCTTGGAAGCCAATTGCCCCAGCTCGCATACAGCGTCTGCCCGTCATACCGCGGCATATTCATCAGAAGCGTGCCCGCCTCGCGAGGCGGCAGCGAACCAACAGACGATGCATCAGGCAGAAATAGCCCCGACACTCCTGTATTGGCGACTCGAACGAGCGGCCGACCCATTTCCACTGCTCGAAACGCCGCGGCTACCGCGTGGGTAGCCCGCCCAGCGTCGCTCGCCCCAAACCAGCCATCGTTGCTGATGTTGATCATGGCATCAACCCGGGTTCGGCCCGCCTCAACGCACAACGTGCGTGTCACACTTGGCACGGCGGCCTCAAAGCAAATTGGCGTAGCGAGCTGCCACTGCCCCGCCGCGTCTGTTGAAAGCGTGAGCGGCTGCCACGTGCTGCCAACATCAAGATCGAATCGCATGCCACGCGCCCCGAAGTCCATCACGAGTGACTCGAGCCACGGCCAAGATCTGACGTATGGCATGGTCTCGCCGAATGGCGTGAGAAATGTCTTGTCATAGCGTTGAAGCGAACCGTCAGGGCCAATGAGCACAGCACTATTAAATCGATGCGCTGCTGTTAACACGCTGTCTTCAAGGGTCACACCAGACCACGTTGGCGCTCCAACCAGCCAGTTTGTGCCGCTTGCCTCAGCGGACTGAATCAACACACGTGGCAATCGCGCGATGTCGTCCGCTTGCGGGCCAAACGAATCAAGAAAGGCCATGGTGGGCCGATCAAATCCAAGCCCAGGCACCATGGTCTCGGGCCACACAACGAGATCGGCCGCAGACCCTTCGGCCAGACCCGATGCCGTAAGAGCCAAGAATGACTCGATGTCAGACTGCTGCCGATCAAGCGGCCAGCCCATCTTGTTGTCTTGGGGCAAATTGGTCTGTACCACGAGTACGCGAAGCGGGTCGTGCCCGGTTGGAATTGGAGTGGGCGAAAGAAGCGCCACTCCGATCAACACAGCGGGGAAGATGAGACTCCACGCCACAACACGCCACGCATGACCAAGCAATACGCCAGCGAACGCTCCGCCACATGCAAAGATAAGCAGGCTGCACGCCCACACGCCGCCCCACGATGCGAGCATCGCGAGCTGACTGCCCCACAAGGGATGGCCAGCCAGGTAAAAGGGCCAGGCATCAAAAAGCACTTCGCCCCA
>CAVOCO010000261.1:0-3102 GCA_963694215.1 Phycisphaerae bacterium | reverse complement strand
CCATGATCTTGATACGGCCGATGAGCGCAGGCTGCAAGTGCTTTGGTGGCGGAGGCTGCATGTGCAACACGCCGTCGATCCGGTATCGCACGATGAGTTCGGTCTCGAAGGGTTCAACATGCACATCGCTTGTACGCGACTGGATGGCTTCAATCAGAATAAGGTTGACCAAGTTGACAAGCGTTGGCTCTTCGGCCATCCGATGGATGTCATCGGTTTCGAAGGCATCAAGATTGTGTTCGGTGTCATCGCCATCGGCATCGGTTTGTCCGCCAAGCAGGTCGGCCATCTTGGAGGCTGTGGTGCCATAGTGCTGCCGGAGGAGTTCTGCAAAGAGGGTTGGTTCCATCCCTTCGCGTTGGACCGGCATGCCTGTCAGGACAGCAATTTCGTCGGCGGCATTGGTGTCGAGTGGGTCAAACATCGCAAGTACCAAGAGGTTCTCGCGGCGGTCAATTGGAACGATTCGGAGCCGAACGGCTACTTCAGGATCGACTAACGCAATGGAGTCTGCGTCTGCTATTACGGCGCGTTCATGCCAATGAATGCCAAGTAAATCCGCTCGCTCACGAATGGCTGCAGCTTGCTCATCGATCGTGCGGCTGGCAGTTAGGGTCTCTTCAGCAGTGTCGCTTGAGCCCGCATTGATTTCGGTGGGGTCTCGGTCCATATCAGTCATCGCGGCCCTTGGGCCCTCCCAGGGGTGCGCCCGGGCGGACGTTTCCAAACGTTGGGCCAGTCAGCTTTCCACTTGGGGGTTGGCCTCTTTCTTTCGGGCTGCTTGGTGTACCCGATGTTCTGATTCCACCAGATCGCTTGGCGTTCGGATCGCCTGATCCGGGCTTGGGTCGCGGGAGGTATCGCGAGGCACCTTCGAGTTCTGAGAAGACTTCCAGCCCGAGGAGATCGCGAAGTAGTTCAATATATCGCGTGCCAATTTCACGGCGTTGTTGATAGAGCTCGCGGGTTGGGTCTTTGGGGCGATCAAGCGTCTCTCCAGCAGCCCGGCGAGCCTGGTTCAGAATCTTGGCTTCCTCGAGTTTGGGCTCCCATGTTCGAGTCATTTCGAGCAGGGAAATATTGGTCGCATTAAGTTCGCCATTGTAGGAGGCAAAGAGTTCTACGACTGCAGCCAGGAGTGCGGGGTCGCTCTCAACCTGTTCTGATAGAAGGGCTGCCAGAAAGAGCCGCTCTGTTGGGGTAGTCCGATACACACGTCCATAGCCACGCTTCAGGGCTTCCTTGCGGAAGGCATTGCCATTGGCGGCGTAGAGCACGGCCAGTTCTTCAATGGCTGCGTCAGTGATGTCGCGTACTTGAATTCGGGACGCGAGCTCCTTTTTGCGATTGCGCGAGTCGTTGCTGCCTGTGTTGTTGATTTGTTGGAGCAGGTTGAAGTTCTGCCGCGTCGCGTTTGCTCGAATAACCAATGCATCATGAAGGGCGATTTCCCACCGTAACTTTTCAGCGGCGAGCTGAGTGCCAGCAGCGGGCTGCAAGTCGAGGTCACGCATAATGTGATCGAGGTTTGTGCCTTCTCCAGACAATTTACTCTCTGGGAGCCGTTTTTCTCGATCAAGACGACGGTTGAATGCGGTCCATGCGGCTTGTTGATCTTCATCGAGAATGATGCGTATGTTCTCGACAAGCTGTATGCCCAAGATGTCTCGCTCACCAGCCCACCCTTGGATTGGGGCGAGGACAGCCTTCACAATGGCATCCTTGTCGTCGCCGAGCTCTCCAACGGTGTTGGCCACTTCAGTGACCTGGATTTCCATGTTGTCGAGGCCAGCTTGGAATTCACGTTCGTAATCATCGAAGATCATCTCAGCAATGAGTTGTTGTTCTTCAGTGAGGTGAAGACCCTCAATGAACAGCAGCAAGTCACGGCTGAAATACTCAGGCTTCATGATCGATGGCAAACTGCCAAGTCCTTGGGCCGTTGCGGCGATGCCGAAACAGAGTGCGGCGATAAATGACAGGGCTGTTGTTACGAGTCGTGGTCGGGGCATGGGTCTCTCCAAGTCTCGAAGAAGCGAAAGTGAGGGGCGAAGACCACACCAACGGTGAGGCAGCCTCTTTATGGCAGCAAATGAAAGAAAGGCGTGGGGATTGTACCGCCAGGGGGGCTATTTTTAAGAAACAGTGCGTTGTTCAATGCGTTTCTCGGACACGGTTTGGACAATTCGATCTATGTAAATGCCTGGGGTATGGACCTGATCGGGGTCGATGGACCCCACTGGCACAATTTCTTCGACTTCGGCCACTGTAGTGCGTCCGCACATCGCCACGGCTGGATTAAAGTTCCGAGCAGTCTTGCGGTAGACCAAATTGCCTGCCGCATCGGCCTTCCACGCCTTTACCAGGGACAAATCTGCTCGGATACCGGCCTCAAGGATGTGAGTGTGCCCGTCGAAGTCACGATGTTCTTTACCCTCAGCGACCACTGTCCCAACACCGGTCCGGGTATAGAAGCCTGGAATGCCAGCCCCGCCAGCTCGCATTCGTTCAGCCAGGGTGCCTTGCGGGGTGAATTCCAGCTCGAGTTCGCCCGCAAGGTACTGCCGCTCGAATTCTGCGTTCTCGCCCACATAAGAACTGACCATTCGGCGGATTTGCCGAGACTGCAACAGCAGGCCAAGCCCCCAGTCGTCAACACCAGCATTATTTGATACAGCGGTCAGCCCGGTTACGCCCGAATTACGAAGAGCAATGATGAGCTGCTCAGGAATGCCGCACAACCCGAAACCTCCGACGGCAACGGTGATGTCATTGCGTGTGAGACCCTCAAGGGCTTCGGCTGGGTTTGAGATGATTTTCTGTGCCATGGTACGATCATGTTTCCGGTTCAAAGGACGCTCATTGTGAACGTCGAAATTGTAAGCCGAGGACTGAGTCATGCCCGTGCTCGTCAACGTCTTGCAGGATAGCGTGCCCTGCCAACATCGGAGCGTGGCATGAGCGAGCACATCTCATCCTCTGAATCGGCTGAAGTTCGCTACCCCGTACTCATGGTCTGCCTGCTTGTTGGACTTGCAGCACTGCCTGATGCCATGATTCCACTTGCCCTCAAGGCTGGAGTGATGGATCGGTGGGGGGTGT
>CAVOCO010000260.1:0-3136 GCA_963694215.1 Phycisphaerae bacterium | reverse complement strand
CAAGAACGATGAGCAGCCCAACCAGCAATGCCGCAGCTGCGGATGCGGGCGAGCCTCGCTTGGTCAGCAGGGCTGTAGCGAATACGCCCAGGAGCCCGGCGTAGGCAAACACCATCACGCCCAGCGCAAAGGTGATGAGTGTTTCCCCTGATGCCGATTGCCACATTGCCGCCCCGATGGCGAAGCAGGCAAGCAGCATCGCCCATACTGCGATAATGAATCGAGTCAGACGAGTCTCTTCGGTGGCGGTTCTTGGTGGCTTGCCGCGCCGGGCTTGAAGCGGCCGAAGCCAGTCGGCTACGGTCGACGAAGCAAGCGCGTTGAGCACACTGTCTAAACTGCTCATTGCTGCAGCGAAGAGCCCAGCGACCATAAGTCCGCGAAGGCCCACCGGCATGTCCCGCAAGATGAAACGCAGAAATACTGCCCGGTCGCCTTGGTCCGGCAGGTCTGGAAGGATCGGGCCGTGTACTTGTTCTTCGACCCAGAGCAGCAGTCCAACTACCAAGAACAGCAGCACCACCGGCCAGCCAATGAGGTTGGAGAGAATCACTGCCCATGTCGCTTTTTGCGGTGTCTTGCACGTAAGCATGCGCTGGGCAAGGTCTTGATCTGTGCCGAACGCCGCCACCATAAAGAGGGTGAAGCCAATCAGTGAAGCCCACGCGGTATACGATTTCGATGGATCGACAGACCAATCAATGACGGTCAGTTTGTCCCCGCTATCTGCTGCAGTCAACCGATCTACGATCTCGCCAATTGGAAGATCAATTTGGTTGAAGAGCACAAACACCGCAAGCGTCACGGTGCCCACGACCACACAGGCCTGGAGCACATCAGTCCAAATCACGGCGCGAATTCCACCCAGCATCGTATATGCCGCCGCCGCAACTGTAACGAGCAGAATGGCCATGACTAGCGGCCATCCTTCTGCTGATCCAAATGCGATGAGCGCGAATGGTATTGCGGTAATGAAGAGCCGCGCGCCGCTTGCAAGCAACCGGCCGAGCATAAACATGCCGCCCGCAGCAGCCTGTGTGCCCACATTGAATCGCTGACCGAGATACCCGTAGATGCTCGGCGTTCCCGCGGCGTAGAACGCTGGCAAGAAGATAAACCCGACAATCAATACGGCAAGCAAGCCACCGATGTTGGTCGCGAGATAGGTCAGATCTCCGCGGTACGACTGCTGCGGACCACCAATGAAGGTTGCCGCTGACAATGCTGTCGCGAGTACAGACACCGAGACAGCCCATGTCGGCATTGATCTACCTGCGAGAAAGAAGTCATCGCCGTGCTCTTTCTGTTTGCCAGCTCGGACTCCGATCCAGAGTACCGCCGCCATATAGGCTGCAAGAATAGCCCAGTCAATGAAGGAGAACATGCGTGAGAGGCTAGCAGGCCGATGTCCTCAAGGATGAGCTTGATGGGCCTGTCAATGGTCATGGTCATGTGGGAGTATGGCGTAGCTTGGACGGGGGGGTGCTTCAATCAGTGTGAACGCTAGGAGCCCGCCGAGGACGTACAGACTGCGGCTGAATGTGGCATAAATCGCTTGTTGCCCACAATGCTTCACGGACGATCCAACCCACACCCAGATGGCCACCGTGGCGGGAACTGGACCAGCTGATTCTGCTTAAGAACTGCGAATCCTGCTTCTAGATGGACTGCTTCTGGGACAATCGCTTGGCAGGGGGGGGCGGTTCGGATACACTCCTCGATTCCCTGCCCACTCGGGGCAGTTGGATTCTTGAGGAGCGCCCCCGTGTACGCGATTGTCGAAGACAGCGGAACCCAGATTAAGCTTATCCCCGGCACCATTCTTGACGTCGATTTGCGTCAAGAGGAAACTGCCGAAGGAAGCACCATCACCTTTGATCGCGTGCTCGCACTAAAGAGCGACGGAGATGATTCTGCAAAGTTCGGTGCGCCGTACCTCGATGGTGCAAGTGTGACCGCCGAAGTGCTTGCTGAAATCAAGGGCGAGAAGATCGATGTCATCAAGTACAAACGACGTAAGGGCTACCGCCGTAAGGTCGGTCACCGTCAGCGTCTGCTTCGCATTCGAGTTGGTGTGATTTCCGCCAAGAAGAAGGCCCCTGCAAAGAAGAAGGCCGCCAAGAAGGTTGAGACTACTTCAGACGAGTGATCTTCCTCCTTATCCTACGATTGAACAACAACCCCGCCAGCACTGGCGGGGTTGTTTCGTTAATGGGTGTTGCCACTCCAAGCAGTCAGGAACGGCTGCTTTCCTTGGTCCTTGCTTGGTTCCGCAAATGAGATAGCAGAGGTGCCGCAGCACCAACTGTTTTTGATCGCAAGGGGACTGACTCCTTGCTATCTGTGCAATTGAGCGGGGACTCCACTTGGCAAAGCTGCGCGGACGTACATCGTCCGCCCAATCGCATTGGTCACAAGCTGATCAACCCCATCGGCAAGCCGGTGCCCAGCCATGTCATCGCATGAGCCCGTAAACACAGCAGACAAGATTCCTGGAGAGAGCAGATCAACAAACCCCTCGGTCGATTCCGCCAGCACAAGACCAGATGGCTCAATACGAAGCGACATGTCACCAGACTCATGACCACCAATGGGGTATCCAAATCCGCCGCCTTCATAGACGCCAAGTTCGCCGTTCGAGAGTACGACGTACCTGATGGACAGATTGGTCGCATAGGAATCAATTGGAGTCTCGCCAGCTCGCGGCGGGAAGAGCATCTCAATATGCAAGATTTGCCCATCGGTCATAGACCCTGACTCAATTTGCTCATATGTGAGATCAGTCATCCACAGCGACGTATGTACAAACGTATCGCTCGTGCACACCGCTGTCCTGATGTCCATTGAGAGGTGCCCGCCCTTGCCGCCCACACGAGAGACGTTGACGGATGGCTCAAAGTCACCAATCCAGTGCCGCGCATGATCGATATAGGCACACGATGTCGCCAAAACAAGAGCGGCAAGGAGTCCAAGTGAAATCAGTGGCGAGCGATATGTCATCGTGGTGATTCTACGCCGCAAGCGGATATAATGTGCAGCCGTGAATGACACCAAACAAGCACCCCAGTCACCTGCATGGACCGACGCTGATTTGCGAGCGAATCCACACGAGGCCGCCGATAAGGCTGCCCGTGTT
>CAVOCO010000259.1:0-3142 GCA_963694215.1 Phycisphaerae bacterium | reverse complement strand
CGCCAAATGCAACGCCGTAGTTCAATTGGAATAAGAGAATGACCACAATCCCAATCACCATCCAGATCGCGAGCAGCACACCGAAGAGCAGATCAAACGCGTCCATGGACGCGAGCACCATGAGCAGTACAGCCATAATCAGCCGTTCGGCTTCAATCTCAAGAGATCGCTTTTCATACAGCTTTATGACTGCAATCCAAATTGCAAAGTGTGTCAGACCAACAACGGGGTTTTCGAGGTCGCCGTTTATCACCACGCCAGCCCACACTGCAACGATGGCGCTCAAGATGAGCGACCAGCGCCGCGTAAGGGATACGCCGTGCGGCCCTTCGGTCACCAGCCAGCTTGCCGCGGCGAAACCACCAGCAACCAAGAGCAGCAACATGGCATCCTGAGTCAAACATGCTGCCAAAATGGACACCAACAAGAAGATGTGACTCAGCAGCGGAAAGTGGCGAAGCAATTTCACAAAGACACGCCTTGCTTTGGCGACTCGGCGCACAGTTCTTCAAGATGCCCTGATGTCAAATACAGCGCATTGGGCAAATCTCGCATCGGCCGCGCACGATCAGGACGAATAACGACGGTGGCCGCGCGATCATGCCGTGTGTCAGGTTGCCACGGCATGCGGATCGCATCCAAATCCAGCTCGGCCAGTCGACTCAGGAGACGGTGCAGATGCCACGAGCTATTGCGAATTGGAGTTGAAACGTCGAGCAGCCCCGGGATTATCAACCCGACCTCGCAGCCCTCGTGGTGAAACTGCTGCACCACTGATGCTGCCAACTCGATGGCCTGTTCTTCCGCCTGCCTCGGGTCGCGCCCTGCCGACAGCGTGAGCTCACCTGTTGGTGTCTGCAAATCAAGAACAACCCGCACCCGCGTCAAGCTTGGCGCAGCTCGATCGATGCACACAATTTCATCTCGATGAGCCGTCACTTTCCAGGCAATATCTCGAAGCAAATCGCTTCCGGATGAAGGACGCAGCCCATACCACTCGCGGCCTTGCCCGCGGCGACGACCAGCCCGCAGACCATCAAGACGCTCTGAGCCCAACACACGCAGCAGGCTGCTGGCAAGTGTGTGTCGGCGCGGGTAAATGATGACTTCACGTTGCTGCACAATCGATCGGCGACGTTGTATGAGTCCAAATGGAAAGGACGTGGCCACACGAATATGAGTAAAGAGCAAGCGACCTCGACGAAGAGGCACCATTCTTGCATCGGCGTGCACCTGCTCGCCTGGCCCAACGTGCATGATCCAGGCGGCGTGATCAACACGCACGTGGTCCGTCTCAATTCGATCAGTCAACTGCAATCCAAATGAGGGCAGCCACCTGCTCTGACGGTGAACGCGGTACCGCACGCGTATCGGCTCACCGACTTCGCCCCAAGCAGGCACTAAACGCTGAATAGACAGCCGCCGAATGCTCAACCACGACATGATGGTGCCGAGGAGGCCCATCGACAACATCACAACGAGCATCCAAATCAACAGGTTGTTGCCTTTGAAGATGGCAGCTGGGGCGATCAACCCGATAGCAAGCATATAGGCAAGCGCAGGTTTGACGCGAATGGGGCGAGACTTCTGAGTCGCCGATAATTTCATTTCGGCAGGCGGCGGCGTAGTGACGCGGCTCATGTGTCGGTGGCGGGTGTCGCTTCCGCTTGTTCGCTCACTTGTCCGGCTACTTGTTCTTCTTCGGCCAGGGAATCGCTCGGCTCGGGTACCGATTCTGCAGGCGGGGACCAACTGGGGGCGCGCTGCAAGCCGTCGACTTCAGGGAGATCATCAACCCCACTGAGACCAAAGACACGCAAGAACTCGCGGGTCGTGCCGTACAACATGGGTCGACCAAGTTCTTCGGCCCGCCCTGCAATGCGAACAAGACGTCGCTCCAACAAACCACGCAGCACTTCACCTGCAGCAACGCCGCGGATGGCCTCAATTTCGGCACGAAGCACTGGTTGTCGATACGCAATAATTGACAGGGTTTCCATTGCAGGCTGCGACAGACGTGACTGTTGCCGGGCAGCAAGCAGTCGAGCAAGCACCGGCGCGACCTCTGCTTGGGTCAGCATTTGCCACCCATCGGCGACAGCTGTAATGCGAAAGACACGGCCTGAGGTTGCGTACGCCTCATTCAGTGATTCAATTGCTTCACGCACTTTGGCTGCCGTCAGGTTGCACGCTTCAACAAGTCGAGACTCGCGAACTGGCCGATCGCTTGTCACAAGCACTGCTTCGACACGTGATTCAGGCGCAATCGCGTCAATGGCGTCGGCCAAGTCAGCCTGTGTTTCAATAGTTGGTTCACTGCTCACAGGGACAGTGTACGACGGGCGTCGCTGCAAGATCAGCCAGGCTCGGCGTGCTCGGTCAGCAGCGTCAGTCCATCACCCTGCATATGAGCAAACCCACCCGAGAGTGTCATCTTCGTGCGGACGCCGTCGGCGTCGATCGTCAGTGATCCATCGCCAAGTTTGCCAAGCATTGGTGCCATTCCTGCCATCACGCCGTACTGACCATCCCATGCCGGAAATGACACATAGTTCGCGTCACCTTGATAGGCCGGGCCGGAGGGTGTCATGATGGTGCATTGAAAGGTGGCTGGCATCTCGGGGCTCCTGCTTTGTCGAGCCGGAAAGTGTAGCAGGGTTGAACTGAACTCAACACCCCCAGGATCCTTGACTAGACCCCCCTGAACACTGTATAATCCTTTCATCCGGATACACGGATTAACAGAGTCGCTTCCCGCAAAAGGAATTGCCCATCATGACCGCTACAGCCACCTCGACCTTTCTCAACACCGGCCTGCCACTCTTCTTTGATGAAGCGTTCAAGGTTCGTGATCTCTCTGCCAAGACCGTAGCTTTTGGTCGCAAAGAAATCGAACTCGCCGAGCACGAGATGCCCGGATTGATGTCACTTCGCGCCCAGTATGGCGACTCCAAGCCACTCACCGGGGCTCGCATTATGGGCTCGCTCCATATGACCATCCAAACGGCCGTGCTCATCGAGACATTGACCGAACTTGGCGCGGATGTGCGCTGGGCAAGCTGCAACATCTTCTCCACGCAGGACCATGCCGCAGCAGCAGTTGCTGTTGGCCCCAACGGTACGCCAGACAATCCACAGGGCA
>CAVOCO010000258.1:0-3143 GCA_963694215.1 Phycisphaerae bacterium | reverse complement strand
TGGATCAACTTCGTATCGATGGCGGAACCGCTCGCGGATATTGCTTGCGTCGAAGAGGAATGCAGCAAGCGAGCCCGGAGTGAGCTGGACATCCTGCCCGCCCAGCCGCATCGTGCCACCAAGGCCTTCAATCGCTTTTTGATCAGGGAGTTCTGAGATGACTGACTCTGCATCCTCTAGTCGAAATTCGGTGGAGTGGGCACCATGAATGCCAGCGACGTGCCGGGCATACTCAATAACAGCAACCTGAAATCCTAGACAGATACCGAGGAATGGAATCTGCTGCTCGCGTATCCATTTGATGCTTGCGATCTTGCCTTCTACCCCACGCTCGCCAAAGCCACCTGGCACAATGACTGCATCAAGGTTATGCGGGGCAAGTTGTGCTGCAACGTTGTCGACTGTGAAGTTGGAGACATCGATCCAACGCACATCAGGCGTAATTGAGAGATGGGTACAGGCGTGTTCGATGGCCTTGTCGATTGACGCGTACGCATCGCGAATGGCGGTGTATTTTCCAAGAATGCCAAGCGTGATGGAGTGGCGCCGTGTGCCAATGATTCCAGTGGCATAGGCCTGCCAGGCTGCGCGGGCCTTGTCCTCTTGGACTGGCTTGACGAGGTGGTGACGATTGAGAATCGTGAGTACCTCGCGGTCTAGGCTCTCGGCTCGCATTGCTTCAGGGATTGAGTAGATCGAGTCACGATCATGCATTGAGAATACACGTGGCATGGGCACATTGGAGAACATGGCGATCTTCTCGCGAACGGTATGCGTAACATGGTTCTCTGCTCGGCATGCAATAATTTGGGGCTGAATGCCCGATTCCATGAGTCGCTTGATGCCGAGTTGGGCGGCCTTCGATTTCTGCTCGCCCAAAGCTGGCGGCTCAAGGACATAGGTCAGTGCCACAAAGCAGAAGTTCTCTTTACCGTCTTCAAAGGCAAGTTCACGCAAGGCTTCGATGTAGAAGCCATTCTCGTAGTCGCCGACAGTGCCACCGACTTCAATAAAGACCACATCGACTGGTCCACCATCAGGGCCGCTTGTCATAGCAAGCTGTCGCAGTCGACGCTTGACTTCGCCGGTGACGTGCGGAATCATTTGGACGTCCCTGCCGAGGTAACCGCCGCGACGTTCGCGTTCAAGAATCTCAGAATAGATCTGCCCAGCAGTTGTGAAGTTGAGGCGGGTGAGGTTCTGATCAAGCAGTCGCTCGTAGGTACCCAGGTCCATGTCGCACTCGGTTCCATCGTCAAGCACAAACACTTCACCGTGGCGGTAGGGGTTTAACGTGCCTGAGTCGACATTCAAGTACCCCTCGAGTTTGATCGGCGAGACACTCAGCCCTTTGCCCTTGATGAGCTTGGCAAGCGATGCGCTAAAGATGCCCTTGCCTAGGCCCGACATGACTGATCCAAGTACGACCACATAGGCCGTCCGCCCCGCCTTGTATCCATCGGGAACAGGCGAGAAAAATTCGGTCGATTCTACGGACTTTCCAAACTGGCCAAGAAACCTGCCATCGGTTGGCTTGGGCTCTTGTGTGGAGGAACCAATCTGTTGTGGCGTATCGTCGTGGGGCATGGTTGATCCTACCGCGCCGGCGGTCAATGCGTGGTCATTATTTGTGGATCGCCACAGCGATGCAGGTCAGTCGCCTCGATCGAGTGGTCAAGATCGGTTGAATCGAGCTACGAATTCGGCGTATTGCTCGGGTGTGTCAATGCCGGGGTGAGATCGACTTACCTGGGCCACTGCAATCGTGAATCCATGCTCAATGAGTCGAAGCTGCTCGAGTTGCTCGGCCTGCTCAAGCGGCGTGGGATCGAGGTCCGCGTAGGTGGCGAGCGTTGCCGGGCGATAGGCATAGATTCCGATATGGCGATGCCGCAACACCCCAACACCATCTCGATCAGCTGGGATCGGGGTTCGACTGAAATAGACGGCATGGCCGAAGCAGTCGACAATAACCTTGACGAGATTGGGGTCTGCGGGGTCATCGCATGGTGTAAGCGGGGTGGATGCAGTTGAGACGTGGGCGGATGGATCTTTGAGAAGGGCAGTGACGACGGCATCAATTGTGCTCTGCTCAATCTCTGGTTCATCGCCCTGCACATTAAGAATGAGATCGGCCTCGAGGCCTTGGGTCGCCTCTGCAATCCGGCTTGAGCCATTTGGATGTCCAGCACGCGTCATGATGTGCTCAACACCGCCGGCGGCGCACACAGCCGCTATGGCAGCATCTTCGGAGGCCACTATCACGCGGGTGATCGTGCTGGCTTGCCTCACGGCTTGTGCTACGTGCAGGACGAGCGGCGTACCGGTTTCGCTAGCAATGGCCTTGCCAGGAAACCGCGTTGATCCCATTCGAGCTGGAATAACTGCGATGACTACTGGCGGCGTGGTGTTCATGAAAGGCTGCGGACGAGCTGGTCGAGTGCTCTTCGTCGATCTCGAATATCTCGGTAGGTGATGTCCTGCCGAGCAATACCAGAGCAGATTTCAAGTGCCTCGCGGGCGGGTTCGTCTGCCTGCTCACGCTGAGCGAGTTCTGCAAGTGAATTCATGAGGTCATATCGCACTTGAAGTTCGCGGTCAGCTTCAGTCGCATCGATCTTGGCGAGGACATCTTTGTATTCCGCGATTGCCTCACTGTGCCACCCCTCGGCGGCAAAGCAGCGCCCAAGCATGTGCCCGGCCGTCGCCCGCAAGCGTGGCTCGTCCTTTGCCTTTTGGAAGCACCCCATGGCCGTCTCGGTGTCGCCTTGCTTAAATGCGACCTCACCGAGGTGAAACCGCACAACGCGGTCAGTGGGATAGCGCTCGGCTCGTTCGCCATATTCCTTGACCTCAAAGGCGAGCAATTCTGCCTCGAGCGACTTGAGCCGCTCTTGAACCGAGGGGGCAGTAGATTCGGCTGCGGCGATCTTGCCACGAAGGTCTTTGATTCGCAGTTCAAAACGCTGCATTCGGATATCACCTGCGCCCATGCGAAAGCGATATTCGCCAGAACTTTTGAACCCAAGCATGAGCACCTGCTCAGCCTCTTTGATCGCTGCTGAAGAACCATCTCGCCGCAGGAGCGTGGCGTACCTGTGGATATTCTCTGGAATACTAGGGGCTTCCTTGAACTGAGCTTT
>CAVOCO010000257.1:0-3146 GCA_963694215.1 Phycisphaerae bacterium | reverse complement strand
AAGGGCTGTCGCTGAGCTGCACGAATGGTGGGGAAGATGTTGCTGAGCACATGCACAGAAGCCGAGTGGATGCCGGCTAACCATTATCCGCACTGGAGCTCCTGCCTCAGCGAGCAGCCCATCACGAAACAGCCGCTGTGCATGGCTGGCCGCATGGCGTGGGATGTGCCAGAGTCTGCTTGCACATTGGCGTGCTAAGTGCTTATGAATGAGAAGGTTCTGTATTGGATTCAATACCAACTTTCACCGTGGGAAGGCTTGCCACGCAGGTGAATATTTCATCTTGGAAGTCGACTTGGGCAGTCTGCCCCTCAACCAGATCTCCACGCAGCATCTTCATGGCAATCGCGTTTTCAATTTGATGTTGAATGACACGCTTGAGTGGCCGAGCGCCGAACTGAGGATCGAACCCCGCTTCGGCTAGGGCGTCCATCGCGCGATCTGTGACATGTAGGTGCAGATCACGCTCCGCCATGCGGTTTCGTAGGTGCTCAAGCTGAACGGCAACGATCGACCGCAGCTGTTGCTGGCTGAGGCTGTGAAATACAATCGTCTCATCGATTCGGTTGAGCAATTCCGGCCGCAGCGACTGTTTCAGCATGTCCTTCATGGCAGTGTCGATGGATTCTGCCGAATCACCGCGATCTGTCATTTCGAGCAGGCGTTGAGATCCGATATTGCTCGTCATCACAATGATGGCGTTAGTGAAGTCCACAGTGCGTCCGTGACCGTCCGTGAGGCGGCCGTCATCGAGTACCTGAAGAAGGATGTTGCTCACGTCGGGGTGAGCCTTCTCCATTTCGTCAAAGAGCACAACGCAGTAGGGACGACGCCTGACGGCTTCGGTTAGGCGGCCGCCTTCTTCATATCCAACGTATCCGGGAGGTGCGCCGATGAGCCGCGCGACAGCGTGTTGTTCCATGAACTCGCTCATGTCGATCCGCACCATGGCATCTTCAGTGTTGAAGAGAAACTCGGCAAGTGCCTTGCAGAGCTCGGTCTTACCGACGCCCGTCGGGCCAAGGAAGAGGAATGACCCAATCGGCCGTGATGGCTCGCCAAGCCCTGCTCGATTCCGCCGAACCGCATCGCTCACCGCTTGCACAGCTTCGTCTTGACCGACGACACGTTGTTCAAGATCTGATTCCATATGGAGCAGGCGATCACGTTCGCTCTCGATGAGTCGCGTGCTGGGGATTCCGGTCCAACGCCCAACGACTTCCGCAATCATGTCGGCATCGACTTCTTCGCGGACGAGGTTGCGGCCGTCTTGTTGCCGAGCATCAAGCTTTGACTCGGCTTCGCTAAGACGTTCATGAAGGTCTGGTATCTCGCCGTATTGAATTCGAGCGGCAGATTCGAGGTCTCCTCGTCGCTGTGCTTGTTCAAGTTCAACTCGGGCGGCATCGATGCGTTCCTTGACGGCGCTGACTTCATTTAGTTCTGATTTTTCGATATCCCAGCGCGCGGTGAGGGAGTGATTCTGTTCTTCAAGGTCTGCCAGTTCGGTCTCAATCGTGGCGAGTCGCTTCTGTGAGGCATCGTCTTTTTCTTTCTTGAGCGCTTCGCGTTCAATTTCAATCTGCATGATGCGCCTGCGGAGTTCGTCGAGTTCAGCGGGCATTGAATCATTTTCAATCCGAAGTTGCGATGCAGCTTCGTCGAGTAGATCGATGGCCTTGTCGGGTAGGAATCGGTCGGCGATGTAGCGGTTTGACAGGGTGGCCGCAGCGACAAGCGCCGCGTCTTGGATACGAATGCCATGATGTGCTTCGTATCGTCCCTTGAGTCCACGCAAAATAGCCACAGTGTCCTCGACGCCTGGTTCGGCAACAAAGACTGGTTGAAAGCGGCGCTCGAATGCGGCGTCCTTTTCAATGTGCTTTCGATATTCGTCGAGCGTCGTAGCGCCAATGCATCGCAGTTCACCGCGAGCGAGGGCTGGTTTCAAGAGGTTGCCAGCACTGATGGCGCCATCGCCATCGCCTGCGCCCACGATGGTGTGAAGTTCATCGATGAAGAGCACGATTCGACCATTGGCCGCCGTGACTTCTCGCAAGACAGCCTTGAGACGTTCTTCAAACTCACCTCGAAACTTTGCCCCTGCGAGCAATGAGCCTACGTCAAGGGCCATAATGCGGGCAGATCGAAGTGTGCTGGGGCAGTCCCGATCAACGATGCGTTGGGCAAGGCCTTCGGCAATCGCGGTCTTGCCGACACCGGGTTCGCCGATCAAAACGGGGTTGTTCTTTGTGCGGCGGCTGAGTACTTGCATGCAGCGACGAATTTCGTCATCGCGACCAATGACGGGGTCAAGATTGCCCGCTTGAGCCATTGACGTTAAGTCAACTGCATATTTCTTGATCGCTTCGAATTTCGATTCGGCATCTGCGTCCTCAATGGACTCGATGCCAGAGGCGGTCCGCAGCTCTTGGATGGCTGCGCGAAGAAGCGACGCATTGAGACCGATGGTCGAGAACGCTGTGCGAACTGGCGAAGGGGTTTCAGCGAGTGCGAGCAGAAGGTGTTCAATCGAAACGTATTGATCGCCCATTGTCGTGGCGAGTTGTTCGGCGCCGCTGATGACTTGCATCAGTGGTCCAGTAGCTGATGGGGGCTTTGGATTTGAGGCCGCAACAGTCGGCATTGTGTTGAGTTCGGCGGTTACCACTGCTGCTAGGGCTGCGGGGCGATGACCGGCTCGCTCGATAATTGATCCGGCGATGTCGTGCTCGTCACAGAGCATCGCCTGTGCGAGATGGAGAGCGCCGAATTCAGTGTGGGACAGTTCGACAGCAAGTGACTGTGCTGTTGCAATACCCTGCCTTGCGATGGTGGTGAAACGGTCAATATTCATGGATGGACTCCTGACACACTGCAGTGTCGCAACGCCTGTGCCAATGCGCCTCGGTCTGAATGGCTCAATAAGAGGGTTGGTGAACAAGAACTCTGCCACATCGGCAGGAGTAGGATAGACGTATGGAAGTTGACTCAAGGAAAAACTTGCGGTGGCGTCAGCAGCTTGTTGCCGCCGTGGTCATTGCTGTGCTCGTTGTGGCAGGGTGGTGGGTATGGCCGCGTATTCCACTTCGTGGTGAGCGGAATCACGACTTTGGCGTGGTGCGTTTTGAGTTGTCGCCCAAGTA
>CAVOCO010000256.1:0-3147 GCA_963694215.1 Phycisphaerae bacterium | reverse complement strand
TGGTGTGCATCTGCGCCGCGGCTGCGCCGATCGATGAGTGGTATTCGATCACCCTCGCCGGTTTGCCCGCAGGGTGGTCTCATGTCGTTGAGTCAGTTGAAGGAGATATTCGAACAGTCCACGCTGATGAAACGATGACCATTGGACGGGCTAATGTCGAGGTTACGGTTCGGGCAAGTACGCAGTGGAAAGACCATCTCGATGGACGACCGATTTCGATGCAGTGGATGCAAGAAATGGGTGGCCCTCCAATTCGCACTACGTGGCAGTTCGAAGGCGATATTGTCATCGTGACGTCCGATCAGGGCGGGCGCGTCAACCGTACCGAGCAGCCCGCCCCAACAGTGCCGTGGCTTACGCCTGCCGCAACGCGTGAACTGCTCGAGCAGCGAGCAGCCGCCGGCGCAAGCGAAGTGACGTGGCGGACCATGGTGCCGGATCTGGGCTTGATGCCTGCTGTGCAAGTGCTCACACGTATTGGCGACGGGACGGTGACCGTCCAAGGCCGTTCGTTGAGCGTGAGCAAGTGGCAAGTACAGACTGAGGGATTGCCGGTTCGAATGGAAACATGGTTCTCCAAAGATTGGCGGCCTGTTATGACCATGATGCAGGCGCCCTTTGGTGAGATTCGCTCGCAATTGACCGACGAAGCGACAGCGACACATCAATCAGGCGGCCCGGCGCCCGAGTTGTTCATGTCACTCTTTATCGAACCTACGGGCACGCTTGGAAGTCAGCTCACTGCGTCTCGTGCCTTCATGAGGCTGCGAACACGTGACGGGCGTCCACTGGATTTGCCTGCAAGTGGCGGGCAGACCATTGCTGGTGTCCGTGGTGATGCTGTCCTGCTGCTTGTTGAGCGTGACGGCTCTTTGCTTGCAGCTGAAGACGAACGTGATGCCCCAGCGTTCCAAGTGGCATCGACCATGATTGACTCTGATGACTTGCAGATTCAAGCGCTCGCAGCGACGGCAACGGCCACGCTCGACGCCGATGCCTCAGCAGCTATGCGGGCCGAAGCGGCACGCGACACGGTCTTTCGTTGGATTACAAACAAGGGCCTCGCGACGGCCTTTGCAAGTGCCAGTGAGACCGTGCGCGAGCGTGCAGGTGATTGTTCCGAGCATGGCGTATTGCTTGCCGCAGTATTGCGAGCTCAGGGCATTCCATCACGCGTTGCATCTGGTTTGGTGTGGATGGACCGTATCGAGTCATTTGGCTGGCATATGTGGACACAGGCGTTGATTGATGGCGCTTGGGTTGACCTTGATGCCACCTTGCCCGTTCCATTTACCGTTGGTCATATTCTGGTGGCCACATCTGCCCTTGAAGATGGAGATGGTCAGCGACAGTTGATGGCGCTTCTAGGGCTGCTTGGCAACCTCGATATTGAGATCGTTCGGGTCGACCGGTGATGACACTTGTCGACCGTCCAGCCGATGGGCACAAGGGAATGTTTGGCGTGGTTGGCATTGTTGGGGGGCAGGACTCGACACACACGACGATGGTGGGCGCGCCGGCACTGGCTGCTCGAGCTGCGCTTCGCGTGGGCTGCGGACGCGTGATGATTGCATCGCCACATTCGGTGCTTCCCGCCGTACTTGGCGCCTGTCTCTCGGCAACTGGTTACCCATTGCCCCAAGACGAACATGGCGAGTTAACTGAGCGTGCAGTTGAAAACGTCGCCCGGCTTGACGCGATGGCGCAGGCAATTGCAGTTGGTCCTGGGTTTGGCCGGTCCCCCGCAGCAACTTGTATTGTGTCGCACCTGTTCACGACGCCCGGTCCGCCACTTGTTCTAGATGCAGATGCGATTCATTGCCTGGCAACGATCGATCTCAGCATGCCGCCGAAGCGGCTTGTCGTTATGACGCCGCACCTTGGTGAGTTCGCGGTGCTGGCTCGAGCGGTGGGCGTTTCGGTGCCAAGCGAGGAAACTGCAAGTCGCCGAGATGCTGCGATTGCCTTGGCCGTGCGGCTTGGCGTAGCCGTGGTGCTGAAGGGCCACGGCACGGTCGTAGCCGCAGGCGATATCGCATGGGTTTCGGATGAGGGCGGCGTTGAACTTGCTGTGCCAGGCAGCGGCGATGTCTTGACTGGCGTGCTCGCTAGCGTGATTGCTCAGCACGTAGCGAGCGGCGGCGAAGTCGATCTGGCCACCGCTTCGCAGCTGGCCGTTACGCTGCATGCCTGCGGGGGCGCACGCTGGCGGCAGAAGCACGGAACACGCGGCTTGCTTGCCGAAGAACTCGTAGACCTCGTAGGAGTATCGATATGAGCACAACAGTCGAACCAGGGCAAACGCTTACAGCAGAGCCATTTTTGTTGGTAAATCCTCAGGTCGGCACGAGCCGCGGCGGCGCTGCCTATTTGCGGTGTTTGCTTCGCAACAGCAATGGTCAAACAGCGGGGCGGTGCTGGTCGTTTGATGCGGCGCGGCTCAGTGTGCTCCAGCGGGCTGCAGCAGTGTCGATTGATGGTGAGGTCGTGGACTGGAAGGGTTCGCCGCAGATCAACATTGATGCGATCGAAGTCTTCGATGCCGACCACGAGATGCTGGTTTCACTGTTGCCCAGAACAACGGGCGATGTGCCTGCCATGTTTGGCGAGGTGTCGTCCATGCTTCGTCGCCTTGATGACCCTGCGATGCGCGGCCTTGCCGAGGCCTACCTCGATGACGAACCACTTATGCAAGCATTCCAAGAAGCCCCGGCGGGTGTCAGCATGCATCATGCCTGCATTGGCGGGTTACTCGAGCACACGCTGCAGGTCATGCGGCTTGCAGACGCAGTGATTGCAACGTATGCGTCAACCTGCATCACGATCGATCGTGATGTGGTCTTGCTTGCGGCATTCTTGCATGACCTCGGGAAGACCAAGGAACTGGACTGGTCCCGAGGGTTCTCGTACACCCAGGACGGAAATCTGGTGGGTCATATTGTTCGCGGCGCGATAATGCTTGAAGACAAGGCCCGCGATGCTGAAATGGCTGGCGCGCCCACGCTGCCTGATGCTTCTCTGCGACATCTGCAGCACCTCGTGCTGAGTCATCACGAGCGGCCAGAGTACGGGGCGGCCAAGAAGCCCCAAACGCACGAGGCCCACATCTTGTGCATGATCGACAAACTTGATGCGACGTTAAATCTT